>DATCRE010000035.1:0-3430 GCA_036569145.1 Cyclobacteriaceae bacterium | reverse complement strand
CCTCCGTGAAACTCTGTGCATTCTCCGAGTAACTCCGTGCTATAGCAACAATGCCTGATATCAAAAAAAATGGTTTCAGCCCAAAGACCAAAACCATTTTAAATATCTCAAACCAACCATGGTCTATCGACCATCGACTATGGACTACTTAGTGTCTATGCTCTTCTACAATTTTCTTAAACTCTTCAACACTAACCTTATTTTCCTGGATGGTGATGTTTTCTTTAATGTGCTTCAGAATCTTCTCGTTTCTGATCTGATTGTAGAGTTTCATAAAGTTCTGACCATTTTCATTTTGAAGATAGTTGTCAGCAATACCATCAAGTTTATCCTGAAGTTGTGCAGCAAATGCTTGACCGCCAAACTGAGCTACAATCATATCCTTAGCCTTCTGTCTCACTTCGTCAGCAACTACAGCTATCTTGTTATCATCAGCAATGCGGTTCTTTACAAGATCCCACTTAATGCTGCGTGAATAAGCATCAAATTCATTGTCAAGTACGCTATCAGTAACTTCACCTTTGCTGGTGGCTTTCAACCATGATCTCAAAAAGGCAACAGGTAAATCGATGGTTGTATGTTGAATGAAGTAATCTTCAATATTGTGCTCTAAGAAATGATCACTTTCGCGTTTATAATTTTCGCCAATCGTTTCTTTTACTTTGTTTAAAAATTCTTCTTCATTAGAAACAGCTCCCATACCAAACACGCGATCAAACAATTCCTGATCAAGTGCAGCAGGTTCTACATGACTGATCGTTTCTACTTTAAAGAAATAGTTGCCGTTGGCAGACTTAGCATCTTCAGCAGGTATACCTAAAATTGTTTCAATTGTTTCCTGGTTGGCGAAAGCTTTCTTAAGATCGAATTCAACTTCATCTTCTTTTTTAAGCCCAACGAACTTCTTCAATTCTGTCTTCTCTACTTTTTCTAGCGGAATGAAAGCTGCTTCTTTTTTCCACTCGCCTTCAGCGGCACGAAGCGCGCCAAAAAGATTGTCGCCTTCTGAACTGGTTTCAGGATAACTTACTTTACCGAAACGTTTCTTGAGATCATCAATTGTTTCGTCAATCATTTTCTGATCAACTTCAATAGGATGAGACTTTACTTTTACTTTCGTGGATAAATCGTATTTGAAATCATCGACCATGCCGATCTGATATTCAAATTCAAAATTCTTTTGAGTATCCCAGTCAATACTTTGTGAAGCATCAGTATTAGGAAGCGGCTCACCCAGAATTTTAATATTGTTATCTTTTATATAATCGCTGAGCTTATGCGAAAGCAAATGGTTGATTTCTTCTACAAGAATAGACTTACCAAACATCTTTTTAATAACACCCTGAGGTACCTTACCTGCACGAAAACCCTTGATGTTGGCCTTACGCGCATAATCCTTAAGTTTTTCTTCAACGCGGGGTTGATAATCACCTTCGGTTAAATTAATTTTAATAAGACCTTCAGTATTGTTCTTTTTGTTGAATGTTATTTCCAAAATATAAAAAGTTTGATGTTGCCTGATAAATTAAAAAACCCTCAATACCCGACTAATCAGGTATCGAGGGTTCCATTGTGCGGATGAAGGGACTCGAACCCCCACGCCTTGCGGCACCAGATCCTAAGTCTGGCGCGGCTGCCAATTACGCCACATCCGCTTTTGAAACGGAGCGCAAATTTAGAGATAATTCGGAAAATGAATAATAATTAATTGTTTTTATACGCAGGTTCTTTTCGAGATTTGAAAAAAACGCCTTAATCGTTGAGATTAGCAAGAAAACGAGCATATTTAGTCGTAAATAAAATAAGCATAACACACCCTTCATGATGGTAATTGACGCTGAGCAGGAGAAAAAAGAGATCATTAACCGTTACCGCAGACTTTTACGCAAAGCCAAGCCTATATTAAATAATGGTGATGCGCGACTTATAAAGAAAGCCTTTACACTTTCGTTGGAAGCGCATAAAGACATGCGCCGCAAATCCGGCGAGCCATTTATTTTTCATCCATTGGCCGTAGCTGAAATTTGTGTAGAAGAGATAGGATTGGGTACGACATCTATTATCGCCGCACTAATGCACGATGTAGTGGAGGATACAGATATAGAATTAACAGACATCGACAGAATGTTTGGTAAGAAAATAGCCCGTATTGTAGATGGTCTTACTAAAATACGCGGTGTTTTTGAATACGGAACCTCGCAGCAAGCTGAGAATTTCAGGAAGATGCTCTTCACACTTTCTGAAGATGTGCGCGTGATACTTATCAAACTGGCTGATCGTCTGCACAATATGCGTACATTGGAGAGTATGCCACGCAACAAGCAGCTTAAGGTAGCCTCCGAAACAATTTATCTCTATGCTCCACTTGCGCATCGACTTGGATTAAATGCTATCAAAACTGAGCTTGAAGATCTTTATCTGCGATTTACCGATCGTCCTATTTATAACTCTATTGCTCAGAAAATTGATGCAACCAAAGCCGTAAGAAATAAATTCATTAAACAGTTCATGGTTCCAATAGCTGAAGAATTGGAGAAACAGAAAATCAGCTACGAAATTAAGGGAAGACCTAAGTCAATCTATTCTATCTGGAATAAAATGCGCCGGCAAAACATACCCTTCGAAGAGGTGTACGACTTGTTTGCCATCCGCATCATATTAGATACACCACTTGACCAGGAAAAAGCCATGTGCTGGCAAGTGTATTCAGTTGTAACGGACTCCTATACCCCCAATCCCGACCGTTTACGCGATTGGATAAGCACACCAAAAGGAAACGGATATGAATCGCTCCATACCACGGTGATGGCAAAAAACGGGCAATGGGTTGAAGTTCAGATTCGTACCAAACGCATGGACGAAATTGCAGAGAAGGGCTATGCTGCTCACTGGAAATACAAAGACAGTTCGGCTACAGCGGAATCTAATCTTGAAAAATGGCTGGCTCGTGTGCGTGAACTTCTCGAACAGAATAATCACTCCGCTCTTGATTTCGTAGATGAATTTCGCGGAAACTTATTCAGTGAAGAAGTATTTGTCTTCACTCCTAAAGGGGAACTTAAAACGCTTCCCTATGGCGCTACAGCACTTGATTTTGCTTTTGATATTCACACCCAGGTGGGATCTAAATGTATAGGTGCCAAGGTCAATAGCAAGCTTGTGCCTATCAACTATGTTTTGAAAAATGGTGATCAGATCGAGATCCTCACATCAGCAAAACAAAAGCCACATGAGGACTGGCTTAGGTTTGTTGTAAGCTCAAAAGCAAAAACCAGGATCAAAGAAGAACTAAAAGAAGGTAAAAAGAAAGCAGCAGAAGAGGGCAAAGAAATAGTTCATAGAAAACTTAAACAGCTAAAAGAAGAGCCGACACAGGCATTATTGGAACTGATGCGAGATCATTTTAATGCGCCAAGCAACTTTGATCTCT
>DATCRE010000034.1:0-12165 GCA_036569145.1 Cyclobacteriaceae bacterium | reverse complement strand
AAATAAGAACAACGAGATTGTGTGCTGCAGGAAAGCGTAAGATTTAAAATATAAATCACCTGAGCTAATTTCAATTTCATTTTGTGTAACTGCATGGTAGAGATTCTGAAGCGCGATATGAATCCAAACCGGATATGTTGGACGAAGTGCCGTTGCGTTTAAATGATGGCCTTCTCTTTTAATTTCATTAGCACTTACATATCCTTTACCTGACCGGTAATTAATAGCAACTTCTCCTATTAATAACTCATCAGGATTAACAGTAAGAATAACATTAACCTGTTGTCTCCATTCTCCTTCAGAAATCCGGTTTACTGTACCTTTCAAATCATTGGAAGTAAAAATCCCAACAACCCGCACCAGTATAGCAAAGAGGATTAACTTTTTATTCATGAGAAACTACAGCCTTAAAAGATATTGAATGTCGATATGTATGATTATGTAATTTAATTGTATCCGAGAAAATGTCTCAGCTTTAAAATCACAAAATCTAAATCCTTTTTCTCGAGTGGTATAAACAATGGCAAAAGAATGCTTCTATCACAGGCATCTTCAGAAATTGGTAATTGTAAATCTTTACAATAATCACGATAGGCGGTTTCACGATGTGCTGTCATGATGCCGCTGCGTGTTGCAATACCTTCATCTAATAATTTTTGCATCAACTCATCCCTCGATATAGGACAATCTTTTTTAAGATAAATTGAATACGATTGATAATTAGAATAATATCCAGGTGCCTCAACAGGCAAACGAATAAATGGAATATCTTTTAGCGACTCATGGTAATGCAGCGCTATTTTTCTTCGTTCAGCAACAATCCAGTCCAGCTTTTCAAGTTGCTTGATGCCAACGGCTGCCTGTATGTCTGTCATTCTATAATTATATCCCACTTCAACATGATCGGTAATAATTACCGTTGATGAAGAATGCCTGACTCTATCGTTCACTGACATACCATGTTGCCGGAGTAGTTTCAATCTCTTAGCATACTGTTCATTCGATGTACATATCATTCCTCCTTCACCTGTTGTAATTACCTTTCTTGGATGAAATGAAAAACAAACCAAATCTGAATGCGAACCTACTTTACCACCTTTGTATGATGAACCACTTGCACAAGCCGCATCTTCGATCAGGATTAAATTTTTCTCATGACATAAGTCTTTAAACACATCAATGTCTGCAGGCATACCAATTTGATGAACAATGAGAATTGCCTTTGTCTTGCTGGTGATTAATTTTTTAACATGATCAATATCTATGTTATATGTAGTGGGATCAACCTCAGCAAATACCGGATTTGCCTTTACGTATCGCACAGCATTGGCTGTAGCTACATAAGAAAGCGAAGGACAAATTACTTCATCACCTTCTTCAACTCCGGCTACAATCATTGCTAAATGTAAAGCTGTAGTACAATTAGAAACAGCTACCGCATATTTAGCTCCAACATAAGCAGCAAAATTATTTTCAAAGAGCTCAACTTTTGGCCCCTGCGTCACCCAACCGCTCAAGATAGTTTCATAGGCAAGTTTAGCCTCCTCTTCTCCCAAATAAGGTTTTGCTACCGGTATCATTATTTTTGATTTGAAAAGTACCACGTTGATAATCTCTTTAAACCTTCTTCTAAATTTACGGAAGGTTTAAAGCCCAGAATTTTTTCAGCTTTCTCAATATCTGCCAATCTCCTTTGTACAGGATTAATAGTATTATCAGGCCTGTGTTCCGGTTTTATGGAAGATGCATTCACTTTAAGAAGCACATCTAACAATTCTTTCAATGAAGTTTCAACCCGATTTCCAATATTAAATGCTTGATCTGTTGCTGGTGAAAGAAGTGCTGCCACATTAGCTTTTGCAACATCCTGAACATATACAAAGTCCATCGTTGTTGAACCATCACCAAAGATTAATGGATTTTTTCCATCACGAATACAATCAAGCCATCTGATCATTACTTCTGTATATTTCCCATCGGTATCCATTCGAGGACCATACACATTAAAATACCGCAACGCTACGTAGTCAAGGTTGTGCATAAATTTATAACTACGGAGTAGTTGTTCACCCCACAATTTGGCCGCTCCATAAAACGTCTGGTTGTCATAAGGATTATCTGTTTCCGGGGTAGGGAAATTTGTAGCCATTCCATAAACAGATGCACTTGATGAATAAATAACTTTTTTGATTTTATATTTTCGAGCCATCTCCATGACATCGAATGTTCCTTTTATCATCACATCAAATCCTTCCTGATGATCTGCAGCACATGCATTAATCCGTAATGCAGCCATGTGAAAAAGATAGTCAGTTTCTTTTAAGCAATGTTCAAGTAACGTCAGATTGCGTATATCGCCTTCAACAAATTCAACGGTTGGATTATCTATGAATCCAGCCATATTCTTCATGCTTCCGCGAATCAGATTATCCAGTATAAAAATCTTTTTGGGTTTAAGTAAAAGTAGTTCTTCTACAAGATAAGATCCTACAAAGCCCGCGCCGCCTGTTACTGCAATAATTTTATTCTCTAAAGACATGCCCAATATTTTATTTTTTTAAATCTATTATTTCATCAATTACAAAAACAGGTCGCTTGCGAGAAGCATCTAATGTTCTCCAAAGATATTCAGCGATAATGCCAAGCGAAATATTAGTGATCCCAAAGCCAATCATTAAAATAGAAATTAATGCAGCCCAGCCTTGTTCCAGATCATTGAACATTAATTTTCTTAACACCAGATATACGGAGAACAATGAACCACAAATAAATAATATCGTTCCAATGATCGTAACGAGTCGTATAGGTGCAAAGGAGAAAGCTATGAATGAATCAATGAATAATTTTATTTTTTTACTCAACGTCCATTTTGACTTTCCAAACTTTCGTTGATCTTTCACATAAAAAATAGTGTCCTGCTTAAAACCAAGCGTAAGAATCTGCAGAAAGATTGAAGAGTTTGCTTCTATATTCTGATTCAGATTCAACTGAGTTTTTTTTCCAAACATCACAATATCAAATCCCTTTGCTGGAAAAGCTGGAACGGCAAATTTTCTCATCATGGCTGCATATCCAGATGAGAATAATCTTTCTACTAATCCTGCTTGTGTTTCAGAACGTGTCGCCCAAACTATTTCGTTACCATTTAAACACTTTTGATGAAGATTGCCTATGAGTTCCAGCGGGTCTTGCAAGTCAGCATACATGAATGTTATGTAGTCTCCTGTTGCATGTAGTATACCTGCACGAAGTGCTGCATGTGATCCAAAGTTTTTAGATAACTTAATAATTTTTGTGGTGGCTGATTCTATCTTAGAGTTCTTCAACAGAGAAACTGAATCATCAGATGATCCATCATCTACAAAGATGATCTCAAAAGAACTTGACTGATTAGCACGGCAATAATTATCAAGCTTGTCAGTTAACGTTCTGATATTCTCAGCTTCGTTTAAAAAAGGAATGATGATAGATATAACCGAACTCATTATTCAATTTGCCTTGAGGGATTACCAATATTTTTTGTGCGTGGATTAATATCGCGTATTACGTTTGTACCTAAGCCTATCATTGCACCTTTGCCCAGTGTCACGTTATTGATAACAGAACTGCCACTACCAATGTAGCAATTCTCTTCTATGGTAACATTGCCCGCAATCACAACACCAGCACCAAGAAGTGAATAATTTTGTATGACAGAATCATGATGAATAACTGTATTTGGTAAAATACAAACATGATTACCGATTTTGGCATTTGATGTGATGACTACACCTGCCATGATTAACACATTGAACCCGAGCTGTGCACGTTTTGAAACCGATGCATGTTTATGAATAACCTGGACAAATCGTTCACTCGGCAATTGTAAACCTTCAATAATATTCGCCCGATTCATAAAAGAAAGCGGACCGCCCGGTACTGCTAGCACTTTAGCATAAGCAAAATCATTAAAGGCCTTACGTGAAAAAACTTTGAACCCACAAACTTCCTGCCCTATCTTCGATGAATCATCATCAATAAAACCAATCACTTCAAATTGATCTCCAATACAATCTAATGCCTCAATAGCATTTCCATTGCATGGGAATAAAAGTAATTTCTGTTTCATTTATTTCTGAAATTCATTTGCAACTTCTATCACTCTGTTGACTTCATCTTCTGTCAACTCGGCATACATAGGCAAACTTAAACAATGCTCAGCAAGATATTCCGCTGCAGGAAAATCTCCTTTCTTATAATTCAAGGATGAATATGCTTTTTGTAAATGACATGGAACCGGATAATGCTGACCTGGGAAAATGTTATGCTTGTTGAAATGCCTGATTAACGCCTCACGATCTTCTACCGTAATAACAAATAGATGATACACAGAGTCTGCAAATTCTGGTTGAGCTTGCTTTTTGATTAAAGAATTATGAATCTCGTCCTGGTATCGTTTTGCTATTTTCTTTCTTACCAGATTCCAGTCATCCAGGTATTTTAATTTTACGCTTAGCACAGACGCTTCAATTCCTCCCATACGCATATTATATCCAAGCTCATCGTGATAATACCGAATGGTAGAACCATGATTGCGGAGACTCATCAAGTGCTTTGTATATTTTTCGTTGTTTGTTGTTACTCCACCAGCTTCGCCATAGGCTCCTAAATTTTTTCCGGGGTAAAAGCTAAAGCAGGCCATCTCGCCAAATGTACCAACACGTTTTGATTTATATAATGCTCCATGTGCCTGGGCTGCATCTTCAATCAAAAACAGATTATGCTTTTTTGCTATTGCCTGAACTGCGTCTATGTTAAATGGCTGACCGTACAAATGAACACCAATGATAGCTTTGGTTTTATTCGTAATTTTCTCTTCTATCTTCGATGGATCTATCTGCCATGTCTCAGCATCACAATCTACAAAGACCGGCGTTGCACCGGTGTAGCTTACTCCCCATGCTGTAGCAATAAATGTGTTGGCAGGAATGATCACCTCATCTCCTCTTCCAATACCTAACGCTGCCATAGCCAAATGAAGTGCCGAGGTTCCGTTATTAAGTGCTATGGAATACTTTGCATCGCAGTATGCTGCAAAGTGTTTTTCAAATTCATCAACATACTTGCCGCCTGAAAAAGCAGTATCATCACAAACTCTTTCGATGGATGAAAGAACTTCCTGCTTTATTTGCAGGTATTGCTTCTTTAAATCTAAAAATGGTATTACAGTATTGCTCATTTTGTTAAGCAGTCAAAAAAATTATTTTTCAATAAAACGAAGAACCTTAGCCGGATTGCCTGCCACAACAGCATTTTCAGGTACATCTTTTGTAACAACAGAACCTGCACCTATCAATGCATTTTTTCCAATGGTAATACCGCCTAAAATAGTTGAACCCGTTCCGATAGAAGCTCCGTCATTAACGGTTGTCTTAACGAGAGTCCAGTCTGCTTCTGTCTGCAAACTTCCATCACTATTTACTGAACGAGGAAACATATCATTCACAAATGAAACCTGATGACCAACAAATACACCATCACCAATGGTTACTCCCTCACAAATAAAAGTATGACTGGAAATTTTACAATTCTTTCCTATGGAAACACCTTTTTGTATTTCAACAAAAGATCCGATTTTGGAACCATCATCAATGGTGCAACCATACAAATTCACAAACTTAAAAATCTTAACATCCTTACCAACCTTAATGTTGTTTATGGATTGGCGTTCGGTTTCTAATGATAGCATTTCCATTTTTATCGATTCAGACAGATTACAGCTTTACTTCTTTTCCTCCTTGCTTAATTGATTGCTGACTGGCTTCTAATATTCTTACAACTTCAAGTCCCAGCAAATCATTAGACACCGGCTTTTTACCATCCCTGATAGCCAGTATAAAATCGGTAGCCATAGCATAGAGTGCTTCATGTAGTGGTAATTTAGGAACATAAATATCACCCGTTCTATAATCCACCAACATTCGTGTTTTATCATCATCAGATTTAACGGAATAGCCTGTGTCGTAAACTTTAATTTTTTCGGTCGGCTCCATGTCATTGAAAAGAATCATTTTCTTTTCTCCCCCAATTAACATCTGACGAATTTTAACAGGCGATGTCCATGAGCAATTGAAGTGTGCAATCAAATCCGACTCAAAGTTCATAGTCAGGTAAGCTATATTCTCTATATCATTTCCCGTATGAGAAATACCTGTTGCCTGAATGCTATATGGTTTTTTATTTACCAGGTAATTACAAATTGAAATATCATGGGGCGCTAAATCCCACAGCACATTAACGTCTGATTGAAAAAGTCCAAGATTAATTCGTGTTGAGTCAAGATATTTTATTTTGCCAATCTCATCTGCATCAATCATGGATTTCATTTTTTGCACAGCACCGGTATACAAAAATGTATGATCAGGCATGATAACAAGGTTTCGCTGCAAGGCCAGCTCAATTAACTCTTCAGCCTCCCGCAACGTTGATGTCATTGGTTTTTCAACCAGCACATGCTTGCCAGCCAGTAATGCTGCTTTAGCTAAAGCATAATGACTATGAACAGGTGTAGCAATAACAACGGCATTAATTGAAGAATTTTGCAAAACATCTTCATAGCGGGTAGAGGTCTTTACCGTTGGAAATTGCTTTTGAAGAGGAGTTAGTTTAGCAGCATCGCCATCAACAACGGTATGAAGTACACATTCGGAATGATTGAAAAAATTTCGAACCAGGTTCTTACCCCAATACCCATATCCTACAATGGCAACTGTTATCATTTTCTGTTCTACTTATTAAAAATCTTGCAATATAAGACTAGTTAAGTTAAGCTTTTCCTTTATTTAAAATACCTGTGGAGTTATTTTTTGACCAGTTCTTCATAAACCTCTTTATACGTCTTGATCCCTTTTTCCAGGCTAAAGTATTCAAGGCAGTACTCACGCGAATTACAAGTTGAGGCTTCAATTGATTTTAAAGTGCTCCCGGCATCGGCAATCAAGTGACCACCCCCTTCTTTCAGAATTGTATCTACATCACCCCAACCTGGATTTGATAGTACGGGAATATTCATAGCCATAACTTCTGCCATCTTTGTTGCTGACGATGCTTTTTTTGAAAAAGAATTCTTGATAAGCATAATGGATGCATTAGCAATGCTGATGAACAGTGGCACTTGCTTTCTTGAAACTTTTCTGACGATTACATCTGCATCATCCGATGAAAATTCATCTGGTGTTACGAGCAGGAATTTAGTTTTTGTTGTCTTTCTAAGTTCATAAAAAAAATCCTTCATTTCGTCCACCAGGTACCATGTACCTAATGACCCTAAATACAGCAAAACAAAATCATCCTGAGCAATACCTAATTCTTGCTTTAGGTTGATCTTTTCTATCGGATCAATTTTAGCAGGATTGAAATGATCAAGATCAACGCAACAGGGTATAACATAAATATGACTGGAGAATCCCCAATCGAAAATCTGATCTTTAGCACTATACGTTAATGTTATTGTTGCATCAGCATTTTTAAGAAATTGCCTTTCCTTCTTCTTAAAGAAATTAAATATTGATTTATATATGATGTTTGACAAATTCCACAAGCCACCTTCTACACGTTCATCGGCCCAGAACCCGCGCATGTCAAAGATGAACTTTGTGTGATACTTATTTTTCATCCATAAACCCACCAGTGACGTAAGGTAGCTTCGGCAATGAACAATTTTAAAATCCTGATTTCGATGCAGCATTGCTGATACGCTGCGCAGCCTCCACAAATCATATAGAGTTGAAATAACAGGTGGATTTTTATGATATACTAATGGAATCCATTGGATTGAATTATCGCTACAAATTCCCTCGATTAATTCTTTCTCAACTTCGTAACGATTCCTTTTTTCAAAGCTTACTATCGTGATTGAATACTCATTGGATAAGCCACACAGATAAGGCAAAATCTGCGACTGACCTAATGGGTCAGTAAGTCCATCATAAGAAAGATAGAGTACCTTAATCATTCTCCAATAAATGTTTCTGAATAATAATCAGCACCCATAGCCTGTTATAAAGATAAGTCTCTCCTCTCTCAAAACGAGTCATAAGATCTCGCACAAAGACAGGATTGAACACTTTAGTTTTGTCCAGGTTTTCATCAGATAAATACTTCATTAAATAATTAAGATCCTTTTGTATCCACTCGGCCAGAGGAATACTGAATCCCCATTTTGGTCGATCAAAGAACTTCTCAGGAACCATCTCATACAACATTTTGCGTAGCAAGTACTTTGATACGTTTCCTTTTTTCTTGAGTTGTTCAGGTAGATTTATGCTGAACTCCGCCAACCTGTAATCAAGTAACGGACTTCTGCACTCTAATCCGTAAAACATACTTGCTCTATCGACCTTGACAAGTAAATCATCACGCAAATAAAATTGAAAATCAAAAAGAGCCTGGCGTTCTGCATCGCTTAAAATAGAGAGGTACTGAAAATCATCATACTCCCATGGAGGAAGTAAATTATCATCCAGTATCAAGTCATCTTTAAGCTCTTCATCTGAAAAGAAATATTGTTCTTGTGAAAAGATATGTTTCCTTAAATTCTCCTGACCAACTTTGTTAAGCAGATATTTTACTCTTCTCAACCTGGATGATGGCGCCAGTCGTAATGCTTGCTTGAGTAACGGTCTAAAAAACTTGACCCATGGATTCGCTAAACGATTTGCCCATGTATACATGCCGTAACCTAAAAATAATTCATCACCGCCATCTCCTGTAAGTGCTACTGTTACATTTTCCCTTGCCAGCTTTGAGAGTAGCATGGTTGGAATTGCCGATGTATCAGCAAATGGTTCATCAAAATGATTTATGTATTGATCTACTAATTCAACAGCATCTCGTTCTTTCAAGGTATAACTATGGTGCTCTGTTCCCAAATGATCTGCTACGCGTTGAGAATATTTGCTCTCATCAAATTTACTTTCATCAAAGCCAATAGAAAATGTTTTTAAGCGTGCAGTTTTTGAAGCAACTGCAGCCACCAGACTTGAATCTATCCCCCCACTTAAAAATATGCCTACCGGAACATCAGCCACTAATCTCAGTTTGACTGCATCATTTACCAGATCCTTTAATTGTTCAAAGGCTCTCGGCTCAGTAATAGTTCTTGTCGTTGTGAGGTAATGTGAGACCTTCCAATACGAAAGAATAGAGAGAGACAAATCCCGTGTCAGTATGCCATAATGCCCTGAAGGAAATTTAGAGATCCTATTATAAAAGGTTCTTGGCTCTGGAATATATCCTAATTGAAGAAAATTTGATATGGTAGTTTTGTTAATAGAAAGATCATTGGCAACGACCGGATGCTTTAAGATTGCCTTCAATTCAGAAGCAAACAAAAATGTACCTTGATGATGGTAATAGTACAGTGGTTTCTTCCCAAATCTATCCCGAAACAGAAAAAGTTTTTGCTGTTCAATATCATAGATAGCAAAAGCAAACATACCATTCAACTTGTGAACAAACCCAACACCCCAAGCCAGAAAAGCTTCAAGCAAAACTTCTGTATCTGATGTGGTACGCAATGTCACACCACCAGCGCTAAGCTCAGCTGCAATTTGTTTGAAATTAAAAATTTCACCGTTGAAAACAATTACATGACGTTTGTCTTGCGAGAAAAAGGGTTGATGACTCCGTGCATCAAGATCAAGTATGCTCAATCTACGATGGCCAAGCGCAACAACCTCATCGGTATAATATCCACTGGCATCAGGACCTCTATGCTTTAGAGAGTCCGTCATTGTTAAAATATCCTGCTTGTCAGGAGTTGATTTTGAAAAAATTCCCGCTATCCCACACATAACCTTCTCACCCTAAAATTATTTTCTTCAATGCAACTATAAACCTATAATTAAAAACCACATTTGGATATTCTCTAACCGTATGAATTAAACTCTTGAAAGCTTGCCATCGTTCGCCCGAGAGTGCCAGGTGCAACGAAAGGTAAAGCGTTCGATATGAATTGAATTTCCCTAAATTTTTACCAAACGCCTGGTTGAACTTAGCATCGGCATTCAATTTCTTTTCCAGAATCGAAATCCTTTCAAATAACTTTTCAGGTTTGACCTGAATGACACTTCGCATTTCATGATTGATCAGTCGTGAAGTAATTTCAGGAAATGTAATGATTGGCATCCGCGATGCAATTCTCATCCACAGCTCATAATCTTCAGAGCCTGATAAACTTCTGTCTTCATCGAATTTATTCTCTAATATTACATCACGACGGAGAAAAACGCCTATACAGCTAAGAAAATTACCCTCCAGTAATTTATTATTTACAGGGCTTGGCAACGCCTGATTTTTATCAACGCGTCCGTCCGGATGCAGCATTTCATAAGCCAGATGAAAAACAGGAATATCTCTTGTCTCTTTAATTTTTTGAGCAGCAACCTGCAAATGCCAGGGAAGAAACAAATCGTCAGAGTCTAAAAATGTTATGTAATCTCCTTTCGATTTAGAAACGCCAAAGTTTCTGGCAGCACCGCGCTCTGAGTTTTGTATCTCATAATATCTTAATCTTGCATCTGCTAAATAAGGAGCTACAATATCTGCAGTATTATCCGTGCTCCCGTCATTCACAACAATTACTTCAAAATGAAACCAACGTTGTTCAAATACGGAGTCAAGGGTAGCAGCAATAAGATCTGCCCTGTTATAGGATGGAATGATTACTGAAAATAAGATACTCTTACTCATAAACTTCTTCAAGTTTATCAATCATTTTTGACAATGAAAATGAAGCTAGTGATTGTTTTCCATTTTCAATCAATTTATTTCTTAATTCATTATTGCTGAGTAACGTTTTGGCTGCCTCTGCAATGGCATCGGATTGCTGAAATGGTACAACGAGAGCATTCTCATTGTGCCGTATGAATTCAGGAGCAACACCGGATAATGTAAACACCGATGGAATACCAACAGCTAAAGCCTCGATATAGGTTTGACCAAACGATTCGCTCATAGCATCAATGGGAACATGTACGTAAACATCAAATAAATTATAAAGCGAAGCCAGATCTTCCTCAAATTCAATTTCGGTGTATGAATCAGGTGGCAACGTATTTAAAAGTGAAACAATTTCACTTCTATAATTGCCAATGGTATTTGCCAATATAAGATGAGCATTAGGAAAATCGACTTGTAATTTCTTAAAGGCAGGAATAATGTATTGAATTCCTTTTAACTTAAGATACCTTGAAATTACTCCTATTACTGGCGATGCTTTGTCGGGAGAATATTTCTTTTTAAGAGAACTAATTTTATTCCAATCTTTATTAGAAAAATATTCAAAATCAAAACCATGATGGATTACGTGTATTTTTTTAGGATCGGCTTTATCAAGTGTTGTTAAAATATTCCTGGTGTTCTCTGATATGGCAATGATGTGCGTTGCAATTCCGTTAAAGTATTTATCCCATTTAAGTCCACTGGGGTACTCGTTATAATGAACCATGGCATGATGCCTGGTAAAAATTCGCTTTCGAATACCAAGAAGTCGCGACGCTGTTAACCCAATAATGTTGGCATAAAAAAGATGTGTATGTATTACTTGAGGGCGTTTGAACAGTAGATTAAAAAAGATCTTTATAAAAATTAGCGAAAGATCTCGTTTAGACTGAAAGGGAAATTCAACATACTCAACATTCAATTCTTTGAGGCTTCTCGCCAATGAAGAATTTTTCTTTCCTATAAGAAAAAACTTAAGACTATATTTTTCTTTATTGAGAGACTGGGCTATCCACTCAAATGAAAGCGATTTGTTTATTTCTGAAACAATATAGACTACAGAAATTTTTCTCATACCGGAATTGTCGGAAAAACGTTACCCAATGAATGTATAACTACTGTATATAGTTTATATCGAATTCTTTTCGGTATAAAAAGAAGTCTTTCCTGATCAATCAATTTAACAAAAAAAGGTAGTGCGAACAATCTGTAAACAAATCGCTTTACGGTATCGGTTTCTTGATAAAGTCGCGTATGTTTTCTTTCAGGATGCAAAGCAGCGAGCTTACTATGTGCTCCTTGATATTCACGAAGTCTTTTGATATAAGAAGCGCATGTAATCGGATCATGATGAATGGCTTTGTTTTCTTTATCAAAATAAACTGCTATTCCCATTTGTAATGC
>DATCRE010000033.1:0-16010 GCA_036569145.1 Cyclobacteriaceae bacterium | reverse complement strand
ATACAGTTCAGAATCATACGCTACTTATAAACAGGCAACTTAAAATGACTTCCATTACCCCACTTCACTTGAAGTGGAATTCTTCCATCTTTCACAGATTCATCACTCACATCTTTGCCAGTACCGTAGTTGATCTGCCATGCTGGTTTTTTTTGAATTCCTACTTTAACAACAATTCTACTTCCCTTATTTAACTTCTTACTTACAAAATAGCTATTGTTAACAGGAATGACCTCCTCCTTTCCGGGAGTTAGTAACTGCCTCTTACTTCTGTCATTAGCATAGCTGGCACGTGCAAGGTATGTGCTTAATCTGAAGTATTTTCCATCCTGAAGTTTCTCATATAATTCAACCACGACATCGATATCCTTTTTATTGATGACTACATTTAATTCACCTGAAAAAGAACCATTTATTATCACATCCTTCACAAGTGGATCGCTGATGAAACTTAAACTTTCATCTGAAGTCAAAACGCTATCAACAATCTTAAAGTCTTCAGTTAACGTACTGCTATCACTTCTGTCTGCATAATCTATCTCCTGAATAATGTAATCCTTAATCGTTGGTTTGCCTGGCAATAACTTGTAGTTATTCTTTGTTCTTACATTACTTATATAATACGTGATGGTATCATTATTCATTTTGGATAATGATGGCACATGCTTCCACTCATTAGTGCCCATCACCTGGTAATTGATTTTATCTTTCAATATAGATGGCATTGGGCCACCCTTTAGTATATGATCAAACCATTGAAATACATAGTCATTAATATTTATGTTGGCCACAGAATCAAGCGTGTAGCCTAGTAAATAAGGTTTGGCAAAACCCTGCGCTCCTGCATGATCATAAGGACCTATTAACAAATAGTGATCTGCATTCTTATTATACTTATAGTGCTGATTAAAATAAAAAAATGCTCCCCGCTGATCGTCATCGAAATAGCCTGTAGTTGTAAGGATCGGAATTTTGATGTTACTGAATTCACTCTGATAAGGAACCATGTTATACCAAAAGTTATCGTACCCTGCATGATTGAGCCATCGTTGAAAGATAGCATTGGGGCGGCCATCCAGCGAGTCCAGTGACCGGAAACTTCTTCCTGATGCATACCAATGTCTGAACAAATCATTCCAGCGCTTGAAATCAAAAAATTCGTCGGCATCTGTCAGTTTCTTATTGCTTACATAATGAATCCATTGTAACATGTAACTCATAAAAACACCATTATGATTTGGGTAGTCGATACCAATACCTACTGCTACCTGTGGCACTATAGTTTTTAACGCCGGATGAATTTTCTTGACGGCACTCCACTGACTAAATCCCAGGTAACTGCCACCATACATACCAATCTTACCATTGCACCACGACTGCTTGCTGATCCAATCAATAACATCATAGACATCAGATGCATCGTGTTCGAATGGTTCAACATTCTGTGGACTAAGATACTTTCCTCTTGTGTTAACAACTACGCCTATATAGCCATGATCAGCTGCTTCCTTCGCTTTAGTCTTGTCTCTGGGGCCAGCGTAAATATTATACATCATAACAGCAGGCTGTGGTGTTGAGACACTCTTCAATCTTACAACAACTGCCGATAGCTGAGCTCCATCTTTTGTTGATATTAACACACTATCCTGAACAACATATTTTCTGGCTTCTTCTTCATCTAAAACAATTCTTGATAACGCCTTTATCTGTTTAAAGACATTGTAACTATTATAAGTTCTGAACAATGATTTTGCATCATCTATTGTAATAGTATCCTTGTTGTTTTTAGCAAGTGTTGTCAGTAGTTTGGTAAGTTTGCCTTTCAATTCCTTTACATCGGATAAAAAATATCCTTCAGCCGATGCTTTTGCTTTTTCAGGAAGATTGCGCAATAGATTACGCAGAGTAGAAGGATATAAAACTTCAAAAGAACGATGATCAGTTGCTTGCTGTATCTTAGTAAGCAGGTAGCTTTCATATTGAATCCCCATAGCAGAAGAAGACTCTGATTTTTTATTGAATTTTCGTACTGAGTCTATAGAAGTTTTTGCATCCTTAAATTCCTGTGCTACAATTTGATATCGAAAAATATTATCAAAGTATTCTTCTTTATCAGAGCTTTTATAGTTTAGAATAACTTGTCTCGCTAAATCGGGTATCGCCTTTGTTAATAAAACAGTATCTGAATAATTTTTAGAAGAGAAATAGAATTTTTGTCCATTGCAAGTGATCGCAATCATTACAAGTAAAATGCCTGTCAATATTCGCATGAAAGAGGTTCAATTAAAGTGATTTGACAAACTTAAATAATATTTGAGGCATTTCAGCTTTTGCTTAGCTTTGTTCAATCATTGTTAAACTTATGGCTAAGAAAACCAGCAGCAACATCGTTCACGAATATTTCAGTAAAGATCTTGAAGGTGATCGTATCCTGGTAAAGGTTAATCCCATTACGTTCTTCGGATCTGAAATTCTGATTGGTAAGGATGGCAAGGTGGAGCTCAGAGAGATGGAGTTTGACTCTGAAATCTTCGAAGATTTGAAAGAAGATGGTTTTGAGAAAGCTAATCCACTTGAGTTTAATCTCATTATCTCGGGATTGCTCTAATTTTCATTTTGTTATTACCTCTCGCTTTTGAATTGTTTCCTGGAAAGCCACCAACACAGTTCGTAACTCTTTCTCGAATTCCGTATCGAGAATTACACCATTTGTATCTATCTTCTTCTTGATTGCGGGAATCATAAGCTTTGCTTCGTCGGCTACTATTGTTCCTAATGCTGTTAGTGTATTCATCAGGGAAGCATGAGCTTTATTTCCACCTGATGGTAAGGGTGAGGCGCTGATAGCCGCTACGGGTTTCTCATTCATTTCTCCTGATGAAACAAGCCAATCGAGAGCATTCTTTAAAACACCAGGCACACCAAAAGCATATTCAGGTGTGCAGATTACAACACCCTCTGCGTTCTTTACTTCAGCTCTTAAATGATTAACAGCTACATGATGATCACCATCACGTTCGGGTGAGAAATGTGGTAACGCATCCAGTCCATCAAAAAAAGTAAATTCCATTTTCATCTCAACTGCTAACTTCGACATGGCGTGGAGCACTGCTGTATTTGACGAATCGCTTTTTAAACTTCCGGAGATAGCAAGGACTTTCATAGGTGATAATAATCGTATCAATCGTAAAGCAAAGTGAGATTAAAAAAGTTCAATTAACAACTATGAATGTGAAGGATGCATTTGTGCAATGGCTTTGAACTGCCGGGCCATTCCAAACTTAAGAATAGAAGTAGCACAAAGTAAACCGGAGGCCAACGCCCCTCCTACACCAACGGTAACAATATCTTGTCCTACAAGATAAAGTCCTTTAATCGATGTTTTGGGCACCAGCTCTTTAACACTGAAACGCTTTGGTGAATGTTCCATTCCATAAATTTCACCATGCTGATAATTTGTGAAGTGGCGTGTTGTGAGTGGCGACGACACTTCGGCATGTACAACGTGATCTTTTATTTGTGGATAAAGTTCAAAAACCTTAGCAAGCATCTTTTCTTTAAAGACAGTTTTCATTTCTTCATAATCTGCACCTCGTTTCATCCAACGTTCCATTTCATATTTTTTAAACCATGCATAGTTGGCTGCACCTATAGCCTGGATGGTGGACTTCGATGGCTTCAATGCTGACCACGACGGATCTTTGGCTGAAGGAAATGATATGTATGCAAAGTGTAAAGGCGAATCTGCATGGACTGTATTCCTGCTTGCTATGGTATCAAAATCATAATTATCGTAGAACCATACGTTGTGACGAGGCAAATTGAGTTCTGCATCTGAACGATTCAATCCGATGTATAAACATAAATGGCCACTGGAAGGATTGATTTGATTTATAGCCTTGATAGCGCTGTCTTCTTTTCTGCTTAACAGTTTTGTATACGTATTCTGTACTCCCGCATTGCTGATTACATTTTTACAGGCAATAAATGTATTGTTGACATTCACACCCGATACTTTTCCATTTTGAATTACAATGTCATTAACATCGGCATGCACCCTGAGCTGTCCGTGATTGCCATGGAAACATTCGATCAGGTTTTTACTGATTTGCTCTGCACCTCCTACTGGGTAATAACCTCCATCCATGAAGTGTGTGGTAACAATAGCATGTGCTGCAAAGCTGCTCTTCTTAGGCGGCAATCCGTAGTTACCACACTGAGAACAGAGAACACTGATGAGCTTTTCATTTTTCGTTATGGAACTCAATACTTCATACGTAGTTCTCGACGAATATTGATGAAACAGTTTTTTAAATACCACACCAATGGTTCTTTGAAGAATTGGGGGAAATGATTTCTGAAGAAAAAATAATCCTCCCAACCATGTGGCTTTTTCTATGGCAGTAAAGTATTTGTCAATGGCTTTTTTATCGTCAGGAAAATGCTGATAAAATGTTTGTTTTAATTTTTCTTTGCCCGCGCAAAAACTGTATCTATCTTTTCCAATATTTACTTCATCATAAACATCGCCCATAAAGGCCCACTTAAGTTTGCTGTCAGTGAGGTAATCAAACATCTTGCGAAGAAAAGATGTTTGCTCATTCATGTTGCCAACGTAATGAACACCAACATCCCATAGGAAACCCTCATTACGTTTAAAGGCATGACTAAATCCGCCTGGCACATAATGACGCTCAAGCACAAGAACTTTTTTCCCAGCCTTGCTAAGAAACACGGCGGCGCTTAATCCTCCTATGCCAGAACCTATAATGATGTAGTCGTAACCGGTGTGATCTTCCTGGGGAGAAAAGCGTTTATACATGTTGTCGGGGGTTGTAACAACAGCCAAACAACTAATCCAGAAGATTGTTTGATTGATGGTATAACAATATGGTGATTATGTCATTAACATCCAAAAGTTATGAATGCTTTACACGCCATACTTCACCTAAACCACCAATTCTTTGAATAATCTTTCTAAAATTTCTTCTGGTTCTTCGCACAGTCCGGGATGAACCTTGGATGTTTGCAAGACTGTGCTGCGAGTAGCCGTAAGCCAGCGAAATCGTTCCGCTATACTCAGCATGCCAATGGAACCACCATCCTTTCCTCCGGCACATATTCTTTCAAAAGCGCGAATGTTTTCACGGAGGTCTGCTATATCAAGTGTGGCGCTTAAGGTTTTGAGACGATCTTCATTCAATACAAATTTCATCTTTAAAAATTTCTTCGCATTGCAGAATACCACAACCCCAACGTTCAAAAATTCTTCACGCTCAACTCTAGGCACTACACGAATTACGGCATATTCAAATAAGTGATTCTCTTGCATGATTCGCTTCGTTTACCAATACTGTTGAATGTAAAACTCGTGATTCTAAAAATTGGGCGTACGCTTGCCGGTGTTGTTCGATGGATTCAAAATGATGCTCATCTTTAAGCCACTCATCCGGAATCAATGAAACAATAGCATGTATTCTTTCTGGTGTTAAGATAGCCTTCAACTCTACATCGACATTGCCAAGCATGGAAGCTTTCTTTAACAGCACATGATCTTTTACACGCGTAAATGGCTTCTCAGCCTGCTTCTCCCAATCGTGCCATGAATGATGAAAATAAAGTGAGGCTCCATGATCAATAAGCCATAATTCTTTATGCCATATTAACATATTGGTGTTACGACATGTGCGATCAACATTCATCAATAAACAATCGAGCCAGACGATCTTAGATGCCAATACGGGATCAACGTCTGTTACCAGGGGATCGAACGTTATAGCGCCTTGCAGATAATGTAAAGCAAGGTTAAGCCCTGTGCTGGCTTTGAGAAGATCCTGAATCTCTTCATCTCCTTCCATTCTTCCAAACGCACTATCGAGCATGGCAAATACAATTTCAGGCACACGCAATCCCAGCAGGCGGGCAACTTCGCCACCGATAAGCTCGGCAATAAGAGCACGCGATCCCTGGCCTGCGCCACGAAATTTAAGCACATATAAATACTGGTCATCAGCTTCTGCAATAGCGGGAAGCGAACCACCTTCACGTAAAGGAGTAACGTATCGGGTAACGTTAACAGTTCGAAGTTCGGGTGAGGTATATGTTGCCAATCTGGTTTGTAAAATAAAAAAGTAACTACATCCTGATGCAGGATTGCAATCATAAAAGTACAATAAAATATAAAATGTGAAACGTCCGATGGCGAACAAGAAAGTGCGCTATCGCCCAAACATAAGAGTTGAATCCACAATCTATAAATACTCTAACACCTGAAAATCAATATTTTAATTTCATGGCACTATAATAGCCTGCTACCTACACAAACCAGGAAACCTATGCTTAAAAACTATTTCAAGACGGCTTTTAGAAGTCTGATGAAAAATAAAGGATTCTCCATTATCAACATCGTTGGACTCGGCATTGGTATAGCATCTTTTGTGCTGATATCATTATACGTCTATCATGAATTAAGCTTTGATCGATATCATCAGAAGGCAAACAGAATTTATCGCATTGTCGAAAACCTGCGAACTGAAAATGAAATGCTCCTTCAATCTACGAGCTCACCTCCTATGGGTCCGGCCATGGCCGCACAGTTTTCAGAGGTTGAAGGTTTTGTTCGTTTTACAAATGCAAGTACACTGGTTCGCAAAGGCAACCTCGCAATATTTGAAGAAGATTGTGTTATGGCCGACTCTTCTATCTTTGATATCTTCAGTTTTCCAATGATTAAAGGTGATGCTAAAAAAGCGCTCACTGAGCCTAATACGCTTGTACTCACTGAGACTGCATCGAAGAAATATTTTGATGATAAAGATCCCATCGGGCAGACACTCAATCTGGATGGTGATGAATACAAGGTTACAGGTGTGATGAAAGATATACCTGAGAATTCTCACTTCAGGTTCAACATCGTTATTTCATTCTCTTCATGGAGCTCAAGAAATAAAGAGAATGAATCAAGAGCCTGGTTCTGGAATGGTTTTCATACTTATCTTTTGTTGCATGAAGGCGAAGGACAAATTGAAAAGGTAAGAGCAAAGATGCCTGACTTCATCAAGAAGAACATCGAAAAGGGCGGCATGTATTATGAAGACTTACCGTTGCAGTCGCTCACTTCTATTTATCTTGAAACACCTCGCTCATGGGAGAATGGCAAGCGAGGTAGCGTAAACAATATTTATACGTTATCTATCATTGCTATTTTCATTTTGCTCATTGCCTGCTTTAACTATATAAACCTGGCCACTGCTCGTGCATCACGACGATTAAAAGAAGTTGGACTTCGTAAAGTACTTGGTGCACAACGTCGCGCACTTATCTATCAGTTTCTTGGTGAGTCTATCCTGGTAAGTTTGATAGCTACGTTTCTTGGTTTTCAAATTATAACGTTATCTCTCCCCTTCTTTAACACATTGGTAGAAACGCAACTCAGCTTTTCATTATTTCCAAACATTGGTTATGTGTGGTTAGGGTTTGCTGTGCTTGCATTACTGTTAGGCTTGCTTTCCGGAGCCTACCCTGCTTTAATTATCTCTGGCTTTCAACCTTTACAAATATTTCGTGGAGCGCCTCAATCTATCTTTGGACATAATGGTTTACGAAAGATGCTGGTCTCTATTCAATTTGTTATCTCTATTACGTTAGTTGCCGGTACATTACTTGTATTTGATCAGCTCTCGCTTGTGCGTAATCGCGATCTGGGTTTTGCTAAAGATCAAACGTTACTGATAAATTACAATGGAAATAATTATGTGCGCGATCATCTTGATGCTATAAAAGATGAGTTTCGTAAAATGCCTGAAGTTGTATCTATAGCGGCTTCTGCTACAGTTCCGGGAGAATCAACGAACAATCTATATGCTACTATAGAAATGGAAGATGGAAAAACATCAGCCACCAACATTAACACCAATTTTGTTGATCGTGATTTTCTTCCTTCTTACAACATTCCGGTTGTTGCGGGTAGAAATTTCTCAAAGGAATTTCCTGCCGATGATACCACGGGATTTATTCTGAATGAAACAGCTGTCAAAGATTTTGGATGGACGTTGGACCAGGCTTTAGGAAAGAAGGTTGATCAAAATGGAAAGAAAGGAATCATCATTGGTGTTGCAAAAGATTTTCATTACCGGTCGCTACATCAAAAGATTGAACCATTAATTCTTCAAAACAATAAATATGCGTACGGTGTTCTTTCTATAAAAATCAACTCGAAAGACATACCTGCTACGGTAAAAGTAATTGGAGAAAAATGGAAAGAACTTTCTGATAATCTACCCTACCGTTATGCATTTCTCGATGAGGACTATGAAAGACTTTATAAAGCCGATGCCCAACTGGGACAAGTAGCCAGCATCTTCAGCGGCCTTGCCATTTTTGTTGGTTGCCTGGGACTTTTAGGTTTGACTTCTTTTTCTGTAGAACGAAGAGTAAAAGAAATTGGAATCAGAAAAGTTCTGGGTGCCACCGTAACTCATGTAATCTTCATTATCTCAAAAGAATTTGTTGTTCTGATTATCGTATCGTTTGTAGTCGCCATACCGTTGACGTATTATCTCATTACACGATGGCTGGAGAATTTCACAGAAAAAATAATCATTGGCCCCGGTAATTTTTTAGTAGCAGGTCTCGCTGTATTATTGCTAGCATGGATCACGATGAGTTATCTATCCTTTAAAGCTGCCATCTCTAATCCGACAAAAGCTTTGAGAAATGAATAGATAAAGCTGCAATAACATAGAGCTTGAAATGTTTCGTTCACATATCTCATTTCAATAACCATCGCTCAGGAAAACAATCTCCGTTATCCTGAGCGATATGTTATTTGATCAATATCATTTCCTTATTCTCGCTGGGCAACTTTATTTGTTGCAATACCGGAGTTTTCACTTTATTTAAAATGATCACCGGCACTGACGCTGCTTTTTCAATTTCAACATTCGTAAGATTTAATCCATCAACATCGTCAAAGATGCATGCTGTACGAAATTCCTGTCCCGTATAACGTAGCTTTATGTTCTTCATGTTTATATGGCTAGCATGCCGCACATAAAATCCCCAGGCAGGCAACTCACGAAACATCGAAAATTCAGGATAGTCAGAAATGCTTTCTGGTATTTGTTGCAGCGAATCAACATTTACATTAGCAATTTGTTTTTTAGCATCACCACGATATACAATATCAATGTTCTCTAATGTAATATCAGTTACTGGATAACCAGGAATGCCTGTTATTGACGATGGAAAAATGTTATGATCAAATAATTCACGAGGACCTTCCATAGAATATCCGGCATCTGGTTTTGTCGCTGGAATTTCCACGCTAACATTGCCAATGTAAACTCCGTGTAGATGTCCAGGTGGTACTTTGCTGAGTCGCTTGCCTAAACGTATAAAAATAGCATTGCCAGTATTCCTGGCTATTACATCTTGAATGTTCACATCTTCCAGTATGCCACCATCTACGGTTTCAACAGCAATGGCGGAACGGAAAGTATCATATATAAAAAGATTTTTAACTGTAATGTGTTTAAAGCCACCGCGTGATGCTGTGCCCATTTTAAATGCACTGGCGCTGGAGCGAACTATACAGTTAGCAATGTAAATATTTTCACAAAGTCCTTTAAAGTCATGTGACTTTAAACAAATGCCATCGTCGGCTACATCAAAAAAGCTATTGGTAAGTTTTACATTTTTACAATCAACCAGGTCAATGCCATCATTATTCAGAAAGGTATTACTCATCACCTTGATGCTATCGATAACCATATCTGTACAACTGCGATAATCTTGTATCCAGCAAAGACCATTTTTAAGTGTAATATTTTTAACGGTAATATTCGTGCAGTTTCTGAATGATATTAACCTGGGACGGTTGTCTTCTTCAGGTCTCATTTGTCCCCATTCATTGTAGCCTTGCCATTCTTCATCTTTCAACGTTCCGGCTTTAAGCATGGTGAAAATATCTTCAAGAAGTACGTCGCCCTGTCCATCAATTATACCTGCGCCGGTGATGGCTATATTTTTTTGACCATCGGCAACAAGTAAAGCAGAAGCTTTTCCTGCACCATAATCAATGCGCTTTGTTGTTGCTAATAATTCAGCATTCGTTGCAAGATGCAAATCAACACCAGACTTAATTGTCAGAACTCCGGTAACAAACTTTCCTGCCGGAATCAACACCCGGCCTCCGCCTGCTGCAGATGCCTGATCAATAGCTTTTTGAATAGCAATGGTGTTGCTGGTTTTACCATCGCCAATAGCTCCATACGTGGTTACCAGATATACCTTCTGTTGTGCCGAAACACTAACGACAATGAAGTAGAATAATAGAATTAAAAATGGTCTCATAGTGAAGAGGGAAAATGGTTACTTGAATATCGCATTATATTGTGTATTTTTTGAGCCACATCAAATCTTAAATTTAAAGAGGACACATGAGGTCATTCATTTCTGCTTCACTTAAAACCATCGTGATATTACTGGGTTGTATTTTATCTGCAAGCACAAAAGCACAAGTAACATCAGCTAATGATCGACAGCGCATTTCCATCAACGAAGGCTGGTATTTTTATAGATATGATTCTAAAGAAAAAGCAGACAATTTAATTTACGATGTTCGTCCGTTTATTTCTGATACAAAAGAAAACAGAGTTGCTGATGCAAAACCTACCGAGGCGTTAAAAGTTACAACAAGTCAGGAAGTTCTTAAACCCTGGATCTTACCTTCTGCCAATCGCTTCATTAAAGATCCGAAAAAACATCACATTCGTCCCGAAGGAAACCCCGGACATGATTTTAAATTCGTACAACCAGATTTTGATGATGGACAGTGGACAAAAATAAATCTACCACACGACTGGGCCATCAAAGGACCTTTCATGACTGGTTGGGATGCTGAAGTAAGTGGTGGCATGGGTCGATTACCAAGTCATGGCGTGGCATGGTACAGAAAGAAACTTGACATCCCTGTATCCGATAAAGGCAAATCAATTTTTCTTGATGTTGATGGGGCAATGTCTTATGCTATAGTGTGGCTCAATGGCAACCTGGTTGGTGGATGGCCCTATGGTTATAATTCATGGCGATTAGATCTTACTCCCTATATCATACCCGGTGGCGTGAATCAGCTTGCAATTCGTTTGGATAATCCCAATAACTCTTCGCGCTGGTATCCCGGTGGTGGTATTTATCGCAATGTATGGTTAACAAAAACGAACCTTGTTCATGTTACTCAATATGGTACGCGTATTATTGCTAAAAATATTTCTAAATCATCTGCTACACTTGATCTTGATGTAACAATCGATAATAACTCAATGGATGACGCTGACATTGAAGTGATCAGCAAAATTTATGAATTAAATACGGATGACAAGGCAGGACATGAAGTTGCTTCTTTTGCATCAACAAATTTAAAAGTCATAAAAGGAGAAAGCACTACCGTTAGTAATTCTGTCATCATTAAAAATCCTACACTATGGTATCCCCTTCCTTCACAACAGCACAATCGTTATATAGCTATAACAACAGTCACACAAAATAGAAAAACTGTTGATACGTATGAAACACGATTTGGAATTCGCTCTATTGAATTCAATCCTGATAAAGGAATACTTGTTAATGGAGAACATGTTGTTATAAAAGGTGTTAACCAGCATCATGATCTGGGTTCGTTGGGTACTGCTTTCAATGTTCGCGCAGCTGAACGCCAGCTTGAAACACTTCGTGAAATGGGATGTAATGCCATCCGCATGTCACATAATCCTCCTGCACCGGAGTTACTTGAACTAACCGATCGCATGGGCTTTCTTGTGATTGATGAAATTTTTGATTCGTGGGAACGAAAAAAAACACCGCATGATTTTCATTTGATATTTCCTGATTGGTCAGAGCCTGATACACGTGCATTTATTCGCAGGGATAGAAATCATCCATCCGTGATACTTTGGAGTTTTGGCAATGAAGTTGGCGAACAGTATACCGGTGAAGAAGGAGGCGCTGTAGCAAAACGATTATACAATATTGTTAAAGAAGAAGACACAACGCGACCCACTACAGCCGCTATGAATTTTGCAAAACCAGATATGCCATTGCCTGCTGTGTTAGATGTTATCGGACTGAATTACCAGGGCGAAGGAATTCGTCAGGCTCCGGAATTTGAGGGAACAGAACGTATTCGCACTCCACCACAATATGATGCATTCCATAAAAAATTTCCTGACAAAGTAATTCTCAGTACTGAAACAGCATCAGCTTTTAGTACTCGCGGCATTTACCTGTTTCCTGTATCTAAAGAAATCAGTGCACCGGTTCGCGATGGCAGAGGTGGCGATTCAAAGACTCAACAGGTTAGCGCGTATGAACTTCACGCTGTTGACTTTGGCTCTTCTGCTGAAAAAGTTTTTAGCTCGCTTGAACAACATCCTTTTGTAGCGGGTGAGTTTGTGTGGACGGGATGGGATCACATCGGTGAGCCAACACCTTATTATGAATCACGAAGCTCATACGCTGGAATTATTGACTTAGCCGGATTTAAAAAAGACCGCTATTATCTTTATCAATCGCATTGGCGACCTGAACTTGCAATGGCTCACATTTTACCACATTGGAATTGGCCCAATCGTTTAGGAGAGATTACTCCTGTGCATGTCTTTACCTCCGGCGATGAAGCTGAATTATTTCTCAATGGTAAATCATTAGGTCGCAAGAAAAAGAAGCAGTATGAATATCGACTGCGTTGGGATAGTGTAAAGTATGAACCTGGTGAATTAAAAGTAGTAGCTTATAAAAATGGTAAGACCTGGGCCAGGAGTAAAATGAAAACAACGGGCAAACCAGAGAAGTTATTAGCCACAACAGATCGTAAAACAATTAACGTTGATGGAAAAGATCTTGCCTTCATTACAATACAGATTGCAGATAAGGATGATCTCGTTGTTCCTGATGCCAATAATCAGATTGAGTTTAGCATAGAAGGTCCGGGAGAAATAGTAGCAACCGATAATGGTGATCCAACAAACATGGTATCTTTTTCATCACTCAAACGCAATGCATTCAATGGACTATGTCTTGTAATTGTCCGTACTCTGGCAAATAAAACAGGCACCATCACGGTAAAAGCAAAATCACCTGCATTGAAAGATATACAGGTAACAATCAACTCGAAAGACTAGATGCAAATCATGAACTAAGTTTCGGAGCAGCAGACCAAAAGCTGCTGCGAAACTTCAGAGTATTACAATTCGTTTTCGTTATTCGATTCGCATATCTCCTATCATCATTGCTCTTCTGCTTTCAATTTTTCGAGCATCTGCTGACGAAAAGAAATCTCATAGGTTAAATAAAAATTTTCGATACCGACTAGGGGTATTGTTTTCTATAATTGTCTTACCGCATAGAAACAAAAATTTAACGTTATGAACCTTACTCAACAGAATAAGAGAAAAAGAATACGCATGATGATGACGGTGATGATGGCCACACTCTCTATTATCTGTACGTATAAATCTAATGCACAGTCCGCAGATAAGAAGTCTATTCATGTAGGACTGATCTATCCTATCAGCAATCATGGCGTGCGGGCGGGCGAATACACAAATGTATTTTCACTGAATGGCATAGCAGGTGTATCGCATGAAGAGACACATGTAAGTGTAGCTGGTGTTACCAATGTTATTAACGAGAACGGAAGCGGTGTTCAGATTGCAGGAGTCTCCAATCACATTCACAAGAAAGCCGGAGGTGCACAGATAGCCGGTGTGGTTAATACGTATGAAACAGGTAATGGAACTCAAATAGCAGGCTTTGGAAATATTGCTTCTGACTCAGTAGAAGGAACCCAGGTTGCAGGATTCATTAACACTGCTAGTTATGTAAATGGAATGCAACTCGGTGGTTTTATAAACACAGCTAATGATGTAGACGGAATGCAAACTGCTGGCTTCATTAACATTGCTAAAAAAGTAAAGGGAGTTCAGCTCGCAGGCTTTATCAATATCGCCGATAGCAGTGAATATCCTATCGGGATTATTAATCTTATTCGTAATGGAGAACAGAGTGTAAGTGTTACTACCGATGAAACACTCACCACGTTAGTATCCTTCAGATCAGGCAGCAGAAAACTTTATGGTATCATTGGTCTCGGAGGCAACTTCAAAAACTCAACAGATAACTTTGCTATTGAAGCAGGTATCGGCGCAAACCTGTTGAACAAACCTTCTTTCAGGCTTTCGGTCGAAGCTGTTTCTATTACATTAACAGGATTTAACAGTGGCGGCTATCAACGAAACTCATTACGCATCATGCCATCGGTAAAGGTTACTGAAAGAATTGAACTCTTCGGCGGACCAACATTGAGTTATGTACAAACCAATACCAAAGATGGAAGAGAATTAATGAAGCATAGCATTTGGGATAATGATCATAAGGAATTGCGCGGGTTTACAGCCGGAGCCACAGGCGGAGTTCGCTACTTATTGAAGTAATACATTTATACAAAGCTGGCTGAACTTCATCAGCTACCCGAAATAAAAACAGACTACCGATATTAGCAAAGAAGATTTTTTTGTTTAGCTTGCACCATCAAATGAAAAACAACAATCTAAATATCGCCGTCGCCATTGCCGCAGTCGTGAACCTGTGCAGGGCCTGGTATATTTGATTCTTAAATAAGATTAAGAGAAATTCAAAACCCGGGTTCTGCAAAGAATTCGGGTTTTTTGCTTTAAAAGTCATACTGAAATGAATGCTATAATTAATATTCTTCTTGCCGCAGTCGCCGCCGTCATCATTAAAACGTTGACCGGGTGATTGTGTGTTTACTTTTCAAAACAACAAAAGCCTGGTAAACGCCAGGCTTTTTTATGTGCTTCATCCAACAAACAATTATAACTATGCAAACATCAAAGAACACACACTATCGATTTTCGAATCGGGTTAGTAACATTCCCAAATCATTTCTTCGCGAGATTCTTAAAGTAACAGCGCAACCTGATGTTATTTCATTTGCAGGTGGATTGCCTAACCCTGCCTCCTTTCCTATCGAAGCTATCAAGCTGGCAACTTCAAAAGTATTATCGAATGATGGTGCAAGTGTTCTGCAATACGCAACATCAGAAGGCTATCTGCCCTTGCGACAATATATCGCTGATCGTTATGCACAAAAAGGAATGCAGGTAAATGCCAATGAAATATTAATCACGAATGGCTCACAACAAGGACTGGATTTAATCGGTAAAGTATTTATTAATGAAGGCGATGATGTAATCCTCGAAAAGCCAAGTTATCTCGGGGCTATTCAGGCTTTCTCTACATATCAACCAAATTTTATTACAACATCATTATTAGAGGATGGTGTTGATACTGTTGAGCTTGACTGGCTACTCAAGAACAAAGACGCTAAGCTTTTTTATGCTATACCTAACTTTCAAAATCCAACGGGTATAAGCTACTCTGACGTAAAAAGAAAACAAGTAGCAGAGAGTATATTACAATCACAAACACTGCTTGTAGAAGATGATCCCTATGGCGATATAAAATTCACAAATAAAGAATACACACCCATCAAAAAATATGTAAAAGACAGGGGAATATTGCTAGGCTCATTCTCCAAGATAATATCTCCAGGCATGCGCATGGGATGGATTGTTGCAGCACCTGAGATCATTGAGAAATTACTTCTTGCTAAACAGGCAACCGATCTGCATAGCAACTACTTTACGCAACGCGTCATCTATCAGTTTCTTACAGATAACAATATTGATGATCACATAACAAAAATCATTGATCTTTATAAGTCACAAAAAGAATATATGATCCGTTGCATGAAACAACATTTTCCGGATGAAGTTCGATTTACAAATCCCGAAGGAGGAATGTTCATCTGGCTTACCCTACCCTCTTTCATGTCATCGTATACATTACTTGATCACGCATCAAAAGAAAAGCTGGCTTTTGTTCCAGGAAAAGTATTTTACCTGGATGACGCTATTAACAACACACTGCGT
>DATCRE010000032.1:0-12542 GCA_036569145.1 Cyclobacteriaceae bacterium | reverse complement strand
AACATTAAAAGCTAACTTGGGAAGCCTTAACAAAATCAAACGCGTTGTTAAAGTACTGGGCATGGTGAATTGTGTGCCTGAGTTTGAACGACATCCATTCATCATCAACGGATGCAGTGAGTTGTTCGCACAAGTATGGGGAGAAGAAAATGGTATTGGTGTGCGCAGCGCTGTAGGCATGGGTTCATTACCCGATAATATTCCTGTTGAAATTGAAGCCATGTTTGAACTCGCACTTTGATGAACAATTTCTGGTATACCATTGAAAACATCGATGAGATAGATTCTCCTGCACTGGCAGTGTATGTTGAAAACGTAATGGAGAATATCAGCATACTCAAATCATTTGTCAGCGATATAAACTTCATAAGGCCACACGTTAAAACACATAAGTCTGCAGAGATAACAAAGCTGCTGCTTGATGCTGGCATTACTAAATTCAAATGCGCTACCATTGCTGAAGCCGAGATGCTGGCGATGGCTGGTGCGAAAGATATATTGCTTGCTTATCAACCCGTCGGACCAAAAGTAAAACGTTTAGCTAAGCTTGTTGAAAAATATCCAACGGTACTATTCTCTTGCCTGATAGACTCTATCACATCAGCAAGAACTATTGCATCAACCTTCGAGAAAAGAAATATTCATATCGATGTATTTATTGATTTGAATGTTGGCATGAACCGAACAGGCATTACGCCTTCAAATGCATTTGCTCTTTTTGAAGATTGCACAGCCTTAAAAGGAATAACAGTTAAAGGTCTTCACGCTTACGATGGTCATTTACGTGATCCAGATATGACAGTAAGAACCCAGCAATGCAATGATGCTTTTGCGCAGGTTGAAACATTGCGTACTGCAATAGGTGATGCCTTCAATGAAAATCTTGTTATTGTCGCAGGAGGTACACCAACGTTTCCTATCCATGCAAAACGTAGTGATGTGGAGTGCAGCCCGGGTACTTTTATTTATTGGGATAAAGGCTATCAGTCCATTCTTCATGAACAACCTTTTCTGTTTGCAGCACTTGTTATCACAAGAGTGATTTCAAAACCAACAGAAGATACTATTTGTGTTGATCTTGGTCATAAATCAATTGCATCAGAAAGTCCACTCGACAAACGTGTTTACTTTTTAAATGCACCTGACTTAATACCAACAGGTCATAGCGAAGAACATCTCATTCTCAAAATAACAGATAATACAAAATATGAAATTGGTGATGTGCTTTATGGCGTGCCTCACCATATATGTCCAACCGTTGCCCTTCACGATCAGGTTCAGGTTGTAAGAGAAAACAACGTAACGGAGCAATGGAAAACCCTGGCACGTGATAGAAAGATTACTATATAATAGTTCAAGGTTCAAAGTTCTAAGTTAGCTGGCGCAAGCAACCTGGAACTTTGAACCTTGAACTGAGAACCTAATGACCAATGACTAAGAACTATTAACTGCTAACTATTAACAATTAACTACCAACAAAGAATGTTCACCATCGACGCCCACCTCGACCTTAGTATGAACGCCATGGAATGGAATCGTGATCTGACAAAATCCATAACAGAGATCCGTGAACGCGAAAAAGGGATGACTGATAAACCTGATCGTGGCATCGGAACAGTATCGTTCTCTGAGCTTCGAAAAGGGAATATCGGCGTAGTCGTTGCAACACAAATTGCCCGCTATGTTGCTCCTGGCAATCCGTTACCCGGATGGCATTCGCCACAACAAGCGTGGGCTCACACTCAAAGTCAGTTAACGTGGTACAAAGAAATGGAAGAAGCTGGTGAGCTTACTCCTATTCGCAATCTTACTGAATTAGAAAAGCATATCACCTTCTGGAATGATGGAACTCCGAATGATAAAAAAGCAATTGGTTATATACTCAGCCTCGAAGGTGCTGATTCCATAGTTACCTTAAAACATTTAGAGAAAGCTTATCAAAATGGTTTGCGTGCTGTAGGCCCTGCGCACTATGGCCCCGGTCGTTATGCACAAGGCACGGATGCTACTGGTTTTATGGGCGAACCCGGCAAAGCATTGCTTAAAGAAATGGAACGTCTGGGCATTATCCTTGATGCCACCCACTTATGCGACGATAGCTTCTGGGAAGCGATGGATAATTTTAACGGCCCTGTTTGGGCAAGCCATAATAATTGCAGAGCATTGGTAAATCACAATCGTCAGTTTAGTGATGAGCAGATTAAAGAACTCATCAAGCGCGATGCCGTTATCGGTGGAGTGTTCGATACTTGGATGATGGTTCCAGGATGGGTTCGAGGTATATCCACTCCTAAGGGAACAAATTGTAATCTCGAAGTGATTATCGATCACATGGATCACATCTGCCAGTTGGCAGGAAATGCCAGTCACATTGGTATCGGATCTGATCTGGACGGCGCTTTCGGTAAAGAACAAAGTCCTTACGATCTGGAAACAATCGCAGACTTGCAGAAAATACCTGCATTACTTTCAAAGAGAGGATATTCGCAAACCGACATCGCAAATGTGATGCATGGAAACTGGCTTCGTTTTTTAAGAAAAGCCTGGGCGTAGTAGCAGAATACACTGCTTATTGTTTATTTCTTACATGATTGTGAATTCTGAAAAACAGGATTCATTTATCACCATTCAAACTATTATTTTTCCAAAAAATTTTAATTCGCATACTTTTTAAAGACTTATTCGTTTTAATGCGAAAGCATACTTAATTTTTGGTAATGATTTCGGGAATGGCAGCGTCTGTTAACAGCCGGGTGTAGTCACAAACAATTAATGCATGAAAAAGAAGTTCATCTATATCTTCGTTCCACTGGCAGTTTTATCTGCTTTGGCATTTACAAGTCCGGCAGAGCGCTACTTCGAGATAGCTAAGAACCTTGATATTTTCGCAACGCTCTTCAAGGAAGTCAATGCTTTGTATGTTGACGAAGTTAATCCCAACAAACTGGTGCGCACGGGCATAGACGCTATGCTCAATTCGCTCGATCCCTACACCAACTATATTCCGGAAGATGAAATTGAAGATTATAAAACCATGAACACGGGCCAGTATGGTGGCATTGGAGCAATTACCCGTGAGATTGGTGGCAGAAATGTAGTGACCATGTTAATGGAAGGTTACGCTGCTCAAAAAGGTGGTTTAAAGATTGGCGATGAAGTAATCAAAATCGATAACATAGACCTTTCAAAAATATCGCGCGAAGAAGCTAATCAATTGATGAAAGGCCAGGTTGGCACCAACGTTAGTCTTACCTTGAAAAGACAAGGTGTAGAACAGCCTATCAAGATTGATTTCAAGCGTGAGAAAGTAAAAGTTAATAATGTTCCGTACTTCGGAATAGTTGGCAAAGATGTAGCCTACATACAATTATCAGACTTCACACCCGATGCTGGCAAAGAAGTAAAAAACGCATTGATCACGCTTAAAGAACAAGGCGCTAAAAGTGTTATCCTTGATTTACGTGGCAACCCCGGTGGCTTATTGATTGAAGCTGTAAACATCACCAACATCTTTCTACCAAAAGGAAAGAAAGTAGTAAGCACAAAAGGAAAAATTCCAGAGAACAATCTCAACTATGAAACATTAAACAGTCCCGTTGATATTGATATTCCTTTAACAGTTTTAATAAATCGCGGTAGCGCATCAGCATCAGAAATTGTTGCTGGCACCATTCAAGATTATGATCGTGGAGTGATCATTGGTGAGAAATCTTTTGGAAAGGGATTGGTGCAAGTAAGCCGACCACTCTCCTATAACTCACAACTTAAAGTCACAACTGCAAAATACTATACACCTACAGGCAGATGCATCCAGGTTCTCGATTATAGCCATCGTCGTGAAGATGGAAGTGTCGGATCAATACCAGATTCAATCAAGAGAGCTTTCAAAACTACTAATGGCAGAGTAGTGTATGATGGTGGCGGTATAGATCCTGACATCAAGATTGAAACACCAGAAGCGCATAGCATCACTCAGGTGTTATTTGAGAAGGGCTACATCTTTGATTATGTAACACAATACACAATCAAGCATACTGAAATTCCTGATGCTCGTACTTTTACATTAAGCGATGAAGAATACAATCAGTTTGTAAACTGGATGAAAGGAAAAGATTATCAGTACAAATCTGCATTGGAATACCAGCTTGGAGAATTCACCGAAGAAGCCAGAAAAGAAAAATATTTTGACGAACTGAAAGCACAACTTGAACAAATCAATGCCCGAATTACCGAGAGCAAAAAGAATGAATTAATGCTTCACAAAGATCAGATTAAAATGTTGCTGGAAGAAGATATCGTTTCGCGCTATCACCTGGAACGAGGCGGCATTGAATCAGGCTTCAAGTATGATAGCGATGTTAAGAAGGCAATTGAAATAGTTCACAATCAGCCGATCTATAAGAAGACGTTAAGTATGCAATAAATAATCTCATGAGTCGCACATTTCGTCGTATCAGGATAGGCTTTCTTATCTTCATTGCCCTTATCGCGATTTTCTTTCATTCCTGTATGACGTTCCGGATGAGCCCTAAAGAAATTGATAAATTCTTTGCAAGTCATAAAGTAAAGGGAACACAGCATAGTTATAAACTTGGCTTCCACAACATCCATTATGTAGAAGCAGGCGACACAACAAAGCCACTTATTCTATTCGTGCATGGATCGCCCGGTTCATTAAGTGCTTTCATCGATTTCTTAGTTGATAGTACACTGCTTCCTAGCACGTTGATGATTACAACCGACAGGCCTGGCTTTGGTTATTCAAATTTTGGTACGGGTGAACCTTCTCTTCAAAAACAAGCCGATGCCTTAAAACCCATTTTAGAAAAGCATAAGAAGAACAGGCCTATCATATTGGTTGGTCATTCACTTGGAGGCCCCCTCATTGCACGCATGGCCATGGACTATCCTGAATTAGTTGATGGCTTAGTTATCGTAGCAGGATCAATTGCACCTGAGCTTGAACCAAACGAAACCTGGTTCAGAGCGCCATTGGCAACTCCCTTTCTAAGCTGGATTCTACCCCGAAGTTTCAGGGCTTCTAATGATGAAATTTATCAGCTAAAACCAGAGCTTGAGAAGATGCTTCCACTTTGGTCTGCTATTAAATGTCCTGTTATAGTTATTCAGGGAAAGAAAGATTCGTTGGTTGATCCAGGCAATGCAGACTTTGCCAAAAAGATGTTAACCAACGCGCCTGTAGAGTTAGTGCTGGTCGACAACATGAATCATTTTGTTCCCTGGTCTAATCCCGGGCTTATCAGGGCCGCTATTTTAAAAATGGCACAGAAAAATGTGAGCAGGTAAATTCCATCACCGGCTTTTCATTCTGGTTATAATCCAATAAATTCACTGTCTTGATTTAACAGGCAAGGTAGAGCAATAATAATTCAATCGTAGCCAATTTCGTGGGGTCCTGTTTATCTGAAAGAAATCACATTCATCGGGAACAGACTTGTTTTGTATAATAATGTCCCATTGATCTTTCGTGATCTTTTTAAAATTGATTAGCCAGAATCTTCATACCCTATACAAAGTAATTTTTACAAGATGCAATGGATCAGGATACTTTCGGCAATTTGTATAACGTTACTTCTTTCTTCTTTTTCTTTGAAAGAACCCAAAAGTAAAATAACCAATTACACCACCCAAAACGGACTTCCTCTTAAGGTGATCAATGCCATTACACAAGACAAAGACGGATTTATGTGGTTTGCTGCGGAAGATGGTGTAGCGCGCTTTGATGGATATACCTTCAGAATATTCAGGAATGATCCGGAGAATCCTTTCAGCCTTTCACACAATTATATTTACTGGATCTTCACAGACGCTGAAGGTGTTGTATGGACCTCTTCCCGTAAAGGTATAAACCGCTTTGACTCAAACACTGAGCATTTTATTCACTATCAGCATAATTCTAAAAACAACAATTCGCTCGTGGGCGATGATGTATCGCATATTTCACAAAGTGCTAACGGTAATTTATGGGTATCGTGCTGGGGATCTGGAATTACTTATGTCGATAAAAAGAAAGAGCGATTTATTCAATATTCCAAACGCAACTTGCCAGGGTTATCAAGTCAGAAAGTAATGTGCACTTATGAGGATCGGGACGGAATGCTATGGGTAGGTTCGCTCGAAGGTGGGTTAGATGTCTTCAAAACGAAGAATGGCATAATAACTCAAAAAGTAGAAGGCTTCTCCAACAATGCAATAGCCTCATTGCAAGACGTAAGATGTATAGTGCCCGATCACTACGGCAACCTCTGGATCGGCACGAAGCAAGGTCTTGTTTTCTTCAACAAAAAACAGCGCATGTTTCAAATACCAGAGACTCATAGTGACATTTTGAAGAGTAATACGATTTGGTCACTTCTGGTTGATAGTCAGCAAAATCTTTGGATCGGCGTACTGGATAAAGGCTTATACAAAGCGTCCCTCAAAGATCTGTCGAAAACTTCTTCTGCCGATATTTTTGCAGAGCCCGTAAAAGGCGAAGGAGAATACAGTATAAATAGTCATACAATACATTCTATCTATGAAGACAGAGACAAGAATATATGGTTGGCCACCAATGGCGACGGAGCGCAGATGATTAACAGCGTGAAAGAAAAATTCATGCGCATAGAGGTAAAACAAAGCGACGAATCTAATCGGAAGTATTTACGCTTTTGGGGAATGTGTCATGATGAGAAGAATAACCTTTGGCTAGGGTCTGATGGCAACGGCATTTACAAGTATGATAGTCAGGGTAACTTGCTAAAGAATTATTATGCCGATGGAAAAAAAGGAAGCTTAACTGACAATGCCATACTATGCGCATTCCGTGATCATACGAATACGCTTTGGTTTGGCACATACTCACAAGGATTGTTTCGCTATAATGAAAAAACAGATACGTTTACAAACTATAAACACGATCCTGCTAATCCTCAAAGCCTGGGGAAAAATGATGTCAGAGTAATTTTTGAAGACTCCAGGCATAACCTGTGGATCGGTACCAACTGGGGAGGCCTGAATCTTTTAAATAAAAAAACAGGAATGTTCACCTCCTATACTGTGCTAAACAGTGATATCAGCAGTAGTGATATACGAGCCATTATAGAAGATAAGCGAGGAGGTTTATGGCTTGGTTGTTCCCAGGGAGGTGTAAGTTATTTTGATCCGGAGAAGAAGAGCTTTCAGAAATATTTCAACAATCCAAACAGCAAGACTGACCTCTCCGGCAACATGGTATATGCTTTATATATCGGTCGCGATGAAAGACTTTGGATCGGTACTGAAGGAGCAGGCCTGCATATATATGATCCTGTAAAGAAACAGCTCCAGCAAGTCAGCAGTAAAAGTGGCCTGGACTGCAGCACTGTGTTTGCTATACAGGAAGATAAGAATAGTAATGTATGGATGAGCACAAACAGAGGTATATCCAAATGGGACAAAAAGGAAAATAAATTTTATAACTATGATGGTTCTGATGGTTTACAGAATGGACAATTCAATTCATGTTCTTTTATGTATAACAAATCATTGGACCTGATGAGTTTTGCAGGCACGGAAGGTGTAACAGTTTTTTATCCAGAACAAGTAAAACAAAATCTCCGATTGTCCGATGTAATGATTATTGGTTTTCAATTATTTAATAAGCCGGTAGAAATAAATCCATCAGACAAAGATGCTATCATAAAACAAGCTATTAATCAAACGCCCGAGATCTCGCTTCACTATAATCAATCCGTATTCACATTTGAATATGCTGCCCTCAATTATACCTTACCTGGAAAGAGTAAGTATGCCTATATGATGGAAGAATTTGATAAGGACTGGAATTATGTCAACACCAGTAGAACAGCTACCTATACAAATCTTGATCCGGGAGAATATGTTTTCAAAGTTAAGGCATCAAACAATGATGGTATCTGGAACGAGAAACCAGCTTCAATAATTATACACATCATACCACCCTGGTGGCAAACATGGTGGTTTAGATTATTTGCTATACTCACTTTAATGGGAAGCGGCATTGGATACTACAAAATAAGAGTTCAATCTATAAAACAGCAGAATAAAAAGCTTGAAAAATCAGTACTTGAAAAAACTGCTCAATTGCAACAGGCAAATGATGAATTGCTTCTTCGCGAAGAAGAGATAAAAGCTCAAAATGAAGACTTGTCATTGCAAAATGATCAGCTTATCCAACGACAGGAAGAGATCGCTTCGCAGCGAGATTTACTAACCGATCAAAATAAAAAACTTGAAACAGCATGGAAGACTATTGAAGAACATAACAGAACACTTGACCAGGAAGTACAAGAGCGAACGAAAGAACTGGTGGAGTATAATCAGCAGTTAGAACAATTCGCGTTTATTGCTGCGCACAATTTACGGGCACCTGTTGCACGCATCCTGGGATTGGGCCAGGTGTTAGATCTTCCGCGAACCAATCCTGACGAAGAAAAAATGATTGTAAATAAACTAGTCCGCACAACCGAAGAGTTAGACAATGTAGTAAGAGATCTCAATACAATTCTGGAGATACGAAAAAACAATACGCATGTACTTGGCCGAATAGATTTAACCGAAGAGCTTAATATTATAAAAGCCAACCTGCAACATGAGATAGCTGAAACACAAACGAAAATTAGTGCAGACTTTTCGGCTGTAAACGTAATCTATACCGCTAAGCCCTATCTCGACAGTATACTGATTAACCTGATTCACAACGCTATTAAATACCGCGATACCAACCGAAGGCCAACTATACAGCTCAAGACTGAACTTCATGAAGAGCATATCTGCTTGTCTATAAATGACAATGGATTGGGCATTGACCTTGAGTTACACCAACGAAATATTTTTAATTTATATAAACGTTTTCACTCTCATGTAGAAGGAAAAGGAATAGGCTTATATCTTGTAAAAACACAAGTAGCAGCTCTCGGTGGAAAAATTGAAGTAGAGAGTAAAGTAAATGTTGGCACCACGTTTAAAGTATATCTGAGAAAAGGTGATGCACGACCTTTTAATGGAGACGCCCTGTAAAAAGCTGCACAACGAAATAATTCTCCTCATACATTTTTACAGTTATGTTCCATTCCGGTTTAAGCCTTGATTAAGTTCATACTCCCTCTGGATTATCAGTCTCATGCTATTTCCAGTATGCCTTCTATTTCGCTGGACTAAAACAAAAAAGAAGAGGTTGCTCTTGGAGCAACCTCTTTACTTTGTCATGTTACAGTAGTGGATATTAAGACTAGTATCGATTCCAAAAAGGTTATTCGGCATGACTGCCGAATAACCATCAATCAACCACCTAGTACTTAATCATCCCCTCTTCCTCTCTCACTTTTTTAGGCAGCCATAATCGTTTAGGTAAGACTATGGACTGCCAGTTTAGGTTAATAAACTATTCTCAATATTTTTTAATTAGGCAACTTTCTTACCTAACTCAGCAATGTTTTCACCGTGCTGGCTATAGTCACCACCAACCATTAGATCTTCAGAGCTTACTTTAAGCGGAGAGATCAGGTCTGTGATTTTAAGGATGATCAATGAACCAATGAAAGTATAAGCAATTACAATTACCAATCCGATCATGTGAACTTTGAAAAGACCAAACTCTCCAAAGAAAAGACCATTACCAGTTGTGTTAGCAGCGTTAACAGCAGTGTTTGCTAATAAGGCAGTCATAACCATACCTACAAGTCCACCTACACCGTGGCAAGGGAATACATCAAGTGTATCTTCAAGAGAAGTTTTAGCTTTCCAGTTAGCAACGAAGTTACTGATGATGGCCGCTATCGTACCAATGAATAAGCTTGAAGGAATAGTTACAAAACCTGCAGCTGGTGTAATAGCCACAAGACCTACAACAGCACCGATACAGAAACCAAGAGCAGATGGTTTTCTACCTCTCACTACATCAACCAATACCCAGCAAAGACCAGCAGCAGCGGAAGCTGTGTTAGTTGTTGCAAAAGCTGTTGCAGCTAACGGACCAGCTCCAAGTGCAGAACCTGCGTTGAAACCAAACCATCCGAACCAAAGCAGACCTGTTCCTAACAATACGAAAGGAATGTTAGCAGGTGCAATGTGTGATTTCTCTTCTGACTTATTACGTAAATAAATAGAAGCAGCAAGAGCAGCAAAACCAGCTGACATGTGAACTACTGTACCACCAGCAAAGTCAAGGACACCAAGTTTGAAAAGGAATCCATCAGGATGCCATGTCCAGTGTGCAAGAGGCGCATAGATCAACAATGAGAAAAGGATCATGAAGATCACATAAGATTTGAACTTCACACGTTCAGCAAACGTACCTGTAATAAGAGCAGGTGTAATGATAGCAAACTTCAACTGGAAGAAAGCGAATAACACCAATGGGATAGTTGGAGCTAAAGACCATGGCTTACCATCAAGTACATTCTTGAACATGAAGAAGGTTGTAGGATCGCCAATAAAGCCGCCTTTAGATTCACCAAATGCAAGGCTGAAACCGATAACAACCCACACAACTGAAATTACGCCCATCGCAATGAAGCTCTGAAGCATCGTGGTAATAATGTTCTTGGTATCGATCATACCACCGTAGAAATAAGCAAGACCTGGTGTCATTAAAAGCACCAGGGCAGAGGCAGCAAGCATCCAGGCAACATCGCCTGAGTTAATGCCTTCTGTTACAATAGTTGATGGCACTGCGGGCATAAAAATGCCCAACAGGCTTACGCCAATCAGCACTGCTAATAAAATAATGGATCCATTCTTCATAGGCTTAGGTTTTTGTTGTTGTTAATTGATTAAGTGGTTTAAAATTGTACTAGGTCTTTACAATAATATTCAAAAATTGTAAAAACCAGGTTAAAAAACACCCACAGCGACTAAAATTTGTATTTATTTTATTAACGCATGATAAAACATAATCCGCAATCGTTTTATATTATCATCCTTTTAGAAGATTTTAAAGAATAACATGTTTTCTTTATAAGGATTTAGCGATAGGCAGATTTGTCCAAATTTTATTTGTAAGAATCATAAATATGTAGAATAAAAAAAGGCCCCGGTTTCCCAGAGCCCTTTTCATTGTTTTTACAGGTTCTATATTATCTCAAGAATAACAATTCTCTGTATTTTACTAATGGCCAATCTTCATCGTCAACTAGTAATTCAAGCTTATCAACAGCATCGCGGATGTCTTCAAAGTATTTCTCTTTGATGTCTTCGCAATATGCTACGGAGCGCTTGTGAGTATCTGCAATCTTGTTAACGCGTTTGCGTTCTTCAATCATGGAGCGAACACCTGTTTTAATGGTTTCGATATGACCGCTGATTTCAGAGATTGTTTTAACTACAGCACCGTTGTCGATGCCTAAGCCTTTCAAACCATTTGCATTAGTGATCAGTTTATTCTGATATGCAATAGCTGTAGGAATGATGTGATTCATCGCTAAGTCTCCAAGAACGCGGGCTTCAATCTGAACGCGTTTGATGTAAGACTCATGACGGATTTCATTTCTTGCTTCAGCTTCTTTATGCGACATAACGCCGTGCTTTTCAAACAACTCAAGAGATTTCTTAGTTGTATAAGCATCAAGAGCTTTAGGCATGTTTTTAACATTGCTCAAGCCGCGTTTAGCTGCTTCTTGTACCCACTCTTCAGAGTATCCATCGCCTTCGAAACGAACAGCTTTAGATTCTGTGATGTATTTACGAAGTACTTCAACAACTGCAAGACGCTTCTCAGTGCCTTTGTCGATTTCTTTTGTTACGGCTTCGTAGAATTTATCAAGCTGATCAGCTACGATTAAATTAAGAATTGACATTGGAGTAGCGCAATTGTCACTGCTACCTACTGCACGGAACTCAAACTTGTTACCTGTAAAGGCAAAAGGAGAAGTACGGTTACGATCTGTAGCGTCAAGAATGATTTCAGGAATCTGGTCGATACCTAATTTCATATACATGTTGTCGCCTTTCTCAATCTTAACGTTACCGCCTTTTTTCTCAAGCTCGTCTAGTACCGCAGTCATTTGTGCACCAAGGAAAACAGACATGATCGCTGGAGGAGCTTCGTTAGCACCTAAGCGGAAGTCGTTACCTGGAGTTGCAATGCTGGCGCGAAGAAGATCAGCATGTTCGTGAACAGCTTTAACAGTTGTTACGAAGAATGTTAAGAACATGAGATTATCACGTGCACTGCTTGTAGGAGCATAAAGATTAACACCTGTGTCAGTAATTAATGACCAGTTGTTATGTTTACCACTACCGTTAACACCAGCGAATGGTTTCTCATGGAATAATACTTTTAGTTCGTGTCTGTCAGCAACACGGCCCATCAGGTCAATTAACAATTGGTTATGGTCGTTAGCCACGTTTACTTCCTCAAATAAAGGAGCAACTTCAAACTGGCTTGGAGCCACTTCATTGTGACGAGTACGAACAGGGATACCTAATTTCCATGCTTCGATTTCGAAGTCTTTCATGAAATCATAAACACGACCAGGGATTGATCCAAAATAATGATCTTCCAATTGCTGACCACGTGCAGG
>DATCRE010000031.1:0-2006 GCA_036569145.1 Cyclobacteriaceae bacterium | reverse complement strand
GATAACACTCCACGCTGAAGGAGTTCGTAACATCATTCTGGATCTTTCTGAGGTTAAGTACACCGATTCATCAGGACTGAGCGCTTTGCTGGTAGGTAATCGTATCGTGCAGGAAGAAGGAGGCATATTTGTACTTTCAAGTCTCTCTGATCACACAATGAAACTTATCAAAATCTCTCAATTGGATAGCGTGCTTAACATTCTGCCGAAAGTGGAAGAAGCTATCGATGCGGTATTCATGCATCAGATTGAAAAAGATCTTAAAGATTCTGACGGGAATTAATAATCCGTTAAAACGCTTATAAGCAAAATGACCAAAATTCAATCATGGATTTTGGTCATTTGCATTTTGTAATTACTGTAATTAATAAATATTGAGCTTCTCTATTACCATATTAGGTTCCAGCGGTGCCATGCCTGCCTACGGAAGACATCCATCTGCTCAACTTGTTGAAATTCAAAACAGATCTTTCCTGGTAGATTGTGGCGAAGGTGTTCAAATGCAGTTGATGCGCTACCAGGCCAACACACATCGCATCAATCACATTTTTATCAGTCACTTGCATGGCGATCATTACTTAGGGTTGATGGGTTTGATATTCACCATGCATTTGCAACGCCGCACAAATGACTTACATATTTACAGTCATCGCGGATTAGATGAAATCATCACGACTCAGTTTAAGTACTCTCGCTCATCGCCCAACTATAAAATCATTTTCCATCGCCTTGAAAAAGATAAGCGGGAAATTATTTTTGAAGACGATGCCCTAACGGTAGAAACTATTCCACTGAAACATAAGATACGTTGCTCCGGTTTTCTGTTCAAAGAAAAAACCAAACCAAGACGCATCGATAAAGATAAAATCCCTGCAGGATTTCTCCTGCAAAACATGGCCGCTCTAAAAAGAGGCGAAGATATTCTGGATGAATCAGGAAACGTGCTTTACAGGAATACGGATTACACTATTTCGCCCAAGCGATCAAGAAGCTATGCTTACTGCTCCGACACAGCCTATCTTGAAAGCATGATCGAACAAATCAAAGATGTAGATTGTCTCTATCATGAAGCCACATTTACATTCGAAGATGAATCGAAAGCCCTGGAAACACAACACAGCACAGCTCAACAGGCGGCGAGTATTGCCAAACAAGCCAACGTTGGAAAATTATTGCTGGGACATTTTTCTGCACGTTACAAAGAACTTAATGATGTGCTTCAGGAGGCTACACCCATATTTGCCAATACAGCGCTTGCCCTCGAAGGAGAAACCTTTACAATTGCTGAATAATTTTTAAATTTCCTAGATGGAACAACCTATTGACTATAAGAAGAACAGGCTCTTTGTTATTCTAAGTGGAATTTTTCTAACCAATGCCATCGTTGCAGAAATTATTGGTGTAAAAATCTTTTCGGGCGAAACTACATTAGGATTAAACCCAGCCAATCTTAACATCCTTGGATTTACGTTGGATTTTAATCTCACCGCAGGTGCAGTGATCTGGCCATTTGTTTTTATAACAACGGATATCATCAATGAGTATTTTGGCAAAGAAGGTGTTCGCCGCATCAGCGTTCTTACGGCTTGCCTCATCAGCTATGCATTCTTGATTATTGCAGTAACCACTCTCCTGCCCCCGGCAGAATTCTGGCTCAACATCAACAACAAAGATGATCATGGAAATTCATTTGATATAAACTTTGCATTCAAAACCATTTTCAGACAAGGCCTTGGCATTATCATTGGCTCCCTAACAGCTTTCCTTATCGGGCAGTTTCTGGATGTTTATGTATTTCATAAGCTGCGCAAAGTAACAGGACATAAATTAATCTGGCTGCGCTCCACAGGTTCAACGTTAGTATCGCAGCTCATTGACAGCTTCGTTGTTTTGTTTATAGCTTTTTATTTTTTTGGAAACTGGTCTCTAAACCAGGTGCTTTCCGTTGGCATTATCAATTACATATATAAGTTCTCCGTCGCCATCTTATTAACGCCTTTGATTTA
>DATCRE010000030.1:0-14769 GCA_036569145.1 Cyclobacteriaceae bacterium | reverse complement strand
AATCGGTATAACACAATCGTGTTGATCTGCTCACCATCCGGGTGAGTTATTCTACCATTTTATTTTAAACGATTTAACATCGTTGACATGGAAAAGAAATTGGCTATTGCAAATTATTTTTCTCCGTAACACAATCTGCATAGTCCATCTGAAACGACCCGCTGGCTTTCTGGGTAGCTGCCAGCGGAATCGTTTCTATTCTATGTCATACTAAAAAATAAATCTATGCCTTGTCTGAAAAGCAGCACACGGTATTAAATACTAACACTATGTTTTCAAAAACTCTATCACTTCTAATTGTACTACTGCTTTTTGTAGTAGTACTATCGTGTCAACACAAACCTTCGTGCCATGAAGAGATGGTTGCGATCTTGAAAGATTTCAGAAACCGAACATCAAGTTTACAAAATCAATGGTATCCAACGGCCAAATTAAAATACATGGATTCGTTATTGCAGGTACCTCATAGCTCACCGAGTGAAATCCGGTATTGTACTTATTTGAAAGCAAACATATTGATGGAGATGGGCGAAGAAGCTGCTGCCATCAAGCTATTTGAGTCCGTTGCAAAAGATGATCCATCACACAGCATTGAAGTGTTATGGAGAGATTATGGAATTGCTGAATTACGACAAGGTGAACGTATGAATTGCATTTCAAACCATGCATCAGCATCCTGCATCGTACCCATTAAAGGTCTCGGTCTTCACCAGGACATGAGCGGATCAAGAAAAGCTATTGAAATCTACGAGGCCATGTTAACCAGAAATCCAAATGATCTTGAATCTCGTTGGCTACTTAACATTGCTTACATGACACTTGGCAAGTATCCGCAAGAAGTGCCAAAACAATTTCTGATTCCAGGAATGGAAGGTGATACAACATATAAAGTAGAACCGTTTCAAGACATTGCTTCTGATCTGAAACTGGATGTTAAAACAATGGCTGGTGGAAGTATTGTTGACGACTTTGATAATGATGGATATCTCGACCTCATCATTTCAGGATGGGGTGTTGAAGAAGAAATGCATTATTTTAAAAATGATACGAAAGGATCATTTATTGATGTTACTGACAAATCTAATCTTAAAGGAATAACAGGTGGCCTTAACATGGTTCAGGCCGACTACAATAACGATGGTTATGTTGACATCCTCGTGCTTCGTGGTGCATGGAAAGGTGAAATGGGAAAAGAACCTAATTCGCTTTTAAAAAATAATGGCGATGGAACATTTACCGATGTAACAACGATGAGTGGACTTCTCTCCTTCCATCCTACGCAAACAGCAACGTGGAATGATTTTAATAATGACGGCTGGCTTGATCTGTTTATTGGTAACGAGCACTCAGCCAAAGGTTATGACAAACATCCTTGTGAACTCTACATGAGCAATCAGGATGGAACCTTTACCGAAATGGCCGCGAAAGCAAAATGCAATGTATATGGTTTTGTTAAAGGTGTAACGTCGGGCGATTATGATAACGATGGTTTGAAAGACATCTTCATCTCTACTATGGACGGAAATCGTGGATTGTTAAAAAATAAAGGGGGCAAAGGAAAAGATATTCAATTTGAAGATGTAACACACCAGGCCGGACTTGACAAGGAATATAGTCGTTCGTTTCCTACCTGGTTCTGGGATTATAACAATGATGGCTGGCTTGATATTTTCGTATGTGACTACACCTTTGAAAGATCGTTGGCATACTACGAGGCTGCTGAAAAACTTGGCATTGAAGCTGGCAACAAAGACAAAATGCTTCTCTACAGAAATAATCATGACGGAACCTTTACCAACGTAGCCAAAGAAGTTGGTCTTAATGAAAATGTTTTTGCTATGGGATCTAACTTTGGAGACATTGATAACGATGGTTATCTCGACATGTATCTTGGCACCGGCAATCCTAATTATCAATCGCTCGTACCCAATAAAATGTTTAAGAATTTGGGCGGAGAAAAATTTGTGAATGTTACAGCATCAGCGCGTGTTGGCCATTTACAGAAAGGACATGGCGTTTCATTTGCTGATATGGATAATGATGGCGATCAAGACATTCACATCGAAATGGGCGGCGCTTATGGTGGCGATGCTTATCAAAATTCTTTCTTCCTGAATCCCGGTCAGGGCAATAACAACTGGATTAACATTAAGCTGGTAGGTGATCAATCAAACAAATCGGCTATTGGTTCACAAGTGAAAGTTACCTTCAAAGAAAACGGTGTCACACGAAATGTATATCGTGATGTTAATTCAGGCGGCAGCTTCGGCGCTTCGCCTATGCGCAGAGAGATTGGCGTTGGTCAGGCTAAGATCATTGATGAAATTGAAATACACTGGCATGGTAGTGACAAGATTCAGGTGTTTAAAAATATAAAGCCCAATCAGTTTATAAGAATCAATGAATCAAGCAGCACCATTGAAAAAGTCCCCCTCAAAAAAATAGAGTGGACATTGCCAGAGAAATTGTGCGCACCGCTGGGAGTTTGATTCAAGGTTAAAAGTTAATAGTTAATCGTTAATCGTTAATAGTTGGAGTTCATAGTTCAAGGTTGATTTATTACAAATCTGCTTAACCTATTGAAACGCTAATCTGAAACTTGAAACTTTGAACCTGAAATTTTCAGCTACGAACAATTTTGAAATTCAAAACCGGCAATCTGAAATTCTTATAACTTAAAAACAAAAAAAAATATGAAGATCCCTACTGAACCTATTGGAAGTATTCCAAGACCTCTTGAATTAATTGAAGCTATTGTCTCACAAGAGAATGGAAGCGATTTATCAGCACTATATGAAAAAGCTGTCAATGAAACGTTAATTGCATTTGAAAAAACAGGCTCACCTGTTATCACTGATGGTGAGCAAACTAAACCTAGTTTCGTAACATATCCACTTCATGGTTTAAAAAATCTTGCTGCCGATGGTATGCGAATTGATTTTGCTGATGGACATTTCCGCCAGCTACCACTTCTCACGAAAGGACCCTTTCGATATGCAAACTATGCTGTAAAATATCTTAATTATGCTAAAGCAAGAACTAAAAGTCCGGTGAAACAAGCCGTTATCTCAGCATCGGCCTTGAGTTTAATTTACCCCTCAACAGGTATTGAAGGATATTCACAAACAGAATTTATTGCTGATCTCATAAACGAATGCGAAAAAGATATCAGGCAGTGTTTACAACAAGGCGCACACAAAGTACAAATAGATTTTACTGAAGGCAGGCTCTCATTAAAACTTGATCCTTCGGGTGGTATATTAAATCGATTCATCAATCTGAACAACCAGGTGTTTAACAGGTTTACAGTTGAAGAACGAAAGAAAATAGGTGTACATGTTTGTCCTGGTGGCGATCATGATTCAACCCATAGTGCCGACGTTGATTACACAGCATTCTTACCTTTACTATTTGATCTGAATGTTGGCAGCTTCTACCTGCAGTTGGCCAGCGAACCCGATCAGGCAAAAGTTTTAAAAACCATCAAGCAATATCTCAAGCCCGATCAAATGGTGTTTATTGGTGTTACCGACGTGATCAGCCCGACAATAGAAACGGCTGAGCAAGTTAGAGATCGTATTTTAGAAGCCTTGAAATACATTCCGATCAACCAGCTTGGTACTACTGATGATTGTGGCTTTGCTCCTTTCTGCGATGATATTTCTACATCGCGTGAAGCTGCTTTCACAAAAATTAAAGCACGTGTTGATGGAACAAAGCTTGCTGAAGAGAAATTATTTAGCTAGACGATAGCGCCAGGATTTTCTAAAATAGTTTTCAGCTACTGTAATGTCGTAACTGAAAACTATTTTGATGAATAGGTTATTGTCTAATTCATAATATGATGATAGTGCCAAACAAATTCGCAACATATAGGTTGCCCCTCTGGGGCAAAAAACACTAACATATATGCTACAGATAGGTTATGCCCCGGCATAACCACAACACAGGTCAAGCATAACATTCTCATTCTTGCTCCGAAAACACGATCATTTCTGCATTGTATGATGTACCCCAGAGGGGCAATCTCTCTGTAACTAACCCCTATACTATATTATTTTTTGCCCCAGAGGGGCAACCTATGTACCTGATCTCACAATCTTTTTTATTATAAAAAAATCTAGTGTAAACCGGAAAAATAGGTAGACACATCTTAAACGCTATTTTAGCACACTCGCTTATATTTGAAACTTTCCAATAAAAATATTAATACCATATTCATGAGCAATACCTACACACAATTATACATTCAATTAGTTTTTGCAGTAAAGGGAAGAAAAAATTTTATCCATCCTGAATGGGAGGGAGAATTACAAAAGTACATTACCGCCGTAGTTCAAACTGACAAACACAAAATGCTTTCCATTAATGGCATGCCAGATCACGTGCATATTTTCATTGGGTTAAATCCTTCGATTGCAATCTCTGATGTAGTGAAAGACATCAAGAGAGCTAGCAACAATTGGATCAACGATAGAGGTTTTATAAAAAACAAATTTGAATGGCAGAGTGGTTATGGAGCTTTCTCGTATAGCCGCCCACACATTGAACGGGTTTGTAACTATATCGCGAATCAAAAAAAGCACCATGCAAAACATACCTTTAAAGAAGAATACATAAACATGTTAAAATTATTTGATATCCCTTTTAAAGATGAGTATCTATTTGAGTTCTATGAATGAGGAAATCTATATATTGCACAGGATAATTTGTCCTTATATCCATTTTATATGGAAAAATCAAAGCCCTCAATCTAAGTTTTGTATTTGAACATAATAAATAACCATTGCAAAATGTTACAGCTATAATTTGAAAAACAACCAATAGTATGAAACATAACGCTCTATCAATTCGGCCATTCATTGGAGCTAAGGATTTTGAAGTGTCAAGAAATTTCTACCGTGATTTGGGGTTTCATGAAAGTGTGTTAACTCACAATATGTCTTATTTCAAAACAGGGGCATTAGGATTTTATTTGCAGGATGCTTACGTTCAGGATTGGATAGATAATTCAATGATCTTTTTAGAGGTTGATGATGTAAGTCGTTATTGGCATGAACTCCTGACTTTAGATCTAACTACTAAATATAAAGGCGTGAAATTAACTCCCATTCGGGAATATAATTGGGGAAGAGAATGTTTTATGCACGATCCCTCTGGAGTACTTTGGCACTTTGGAGAATTCTCCAGGCCGAAAGCTTAAGTTTTCTTAAATTCGTTTGCCAGCGTATTCATGTTGGCGACCTTGGTAATTATGAATTTCAAAACAAGAAATAATCAACATGAAAGTAGAACGATTCACACTCATTGCATTACTTGCAATTTCAACTTTGTTTATAAGTGGTTGCGCCACCTATCACTTAACTACTCAAAGTTTATTAGAACAACTTGCTGATGCAAAAAAAGAAAAAAAGGTAAATTTCATAATAGCGCCTCCGTTTATGTTTCCCGGAATAGTAAACGGTAACTCATTACGAGAAATAAAAGTCCTGGACAGCAAGGAACAGGAGCAAGTAATTCCTGTAACGAACCACACGGGTATTCGAATTACCAAAAAAGATGGTAAGCGAAACACATTTTACTTTGATACTTTATTAATACAGGACAGTACAATTACAGGTAAGAAAGACCATTTTTTTGGTATGAACATAAAGCCAATAAATCTAAACTCTATTCAAAAGATTGAATTGCAGAAATAGCGGCTTCAAGATAAGTGTCTTTCATTATGTTTAACATCAAATCTTAAAATCATGAAGCGTTGCATTTTCTCAATTTCCGTTATTGGCTTCAGTATCTGCAAGTCATCGCACAAATCTATAAGCTTACTAACGAGCCACTATTCAAAACCTGATCTCAAATCTCTAAACAAGTAGCACCAACAAGTTCTCGCCTGTTGATACTGGGCATTAATCACAAATGAACCTACCTACCTGCTAATTAATCTTCTTTAGCCCTTTCGATTTTTCTTTCACTTCTTTGTTTTTGTCAGCCTTATAGGATTTATCTTTATCCTTAGTTTTTTCTTTACTCTTCACTTTATTTTTGTCCTTCACCTTGTCTTTCTCCTGATCTGCGCTGAAAGATTGATCATCATCATTGTCATTGTACCAATCGAAGTGACTGATATCGTTATTAACGTCATCCACATCAATCACAATGGGATCAATTACTATCGGTTCAATCTCGACGGGTTCGATTTCAATATCTTCAATTTCTATCGGCTCAATATTGATATCAATGGCAGGAATGTTAACAATTACTGGATCAATATTTATGTCTAGATCGTCAAAATTGATTTCGATAGGTTCAATGTTGACATCCAGTTTATCCAACGCCACCTCTACTGATTCCATAGCTCTTTCTGCTGCTAATTCAATGGATGTTTCCAGTGCTTCGTTGTCTATGTTAATATCGAGATTCATATTGTGGAGATGAGATCCACCAGCTATTTTTCTCAAGCCGATTGATTTAGAATCCGTATTGATTTCTGAATTGGTTACTTGTGAAAAGCCCGACACAGAGGCCAGACCAACGAAAAAACAAGAAAGGAAAATACGTTTAGAAGATTTCATAGTGCAGAATTTTGAGTACTATTGAAATACCGGCGTTATCAGAAAAGGTTACAAGAGACTTTAATAAATTTATTTTAGAATTCAAGATTCCTTCTGCTACGATTTCTTAATCCTTCTGCAAGTCTGTAAACCAATGCTCTTACATTACTAATATATCAAGATTACTTTAATGTACCTGAGAAATCGATGTAAGTTGTATTATGAAAAACATCATAATCTCTATCTTCTCGAAATCATTTTTTCGTGATGTATTCACATCATTCATTCTTCGCTGAAAAGAATCCATTCTTCGCAAAAAAAATCTTGCGCTACTAATATTTACATCCTTTGATTGAGCAAATGAATGGGCAGCCCATCAACAAATGTTAGCATACTGTTCTTCGCGGAAACCAAGTTGTTAGCCGCAAACGCAGATGCCTAAGCCAAGATTCAGGTTTACCCTTTCGTTTGATCATTTATACATCCATAATTAAACCAAAAAAAATGAAGTTTATGAATTCGCGTATGTTGAAATGGCCGATCTGGTCTTTAGGTACTGTAGCATTGATTGCTGTCAGTATATTTTTTGTGTCGGGTTGTAAAAATAATGATGATGATGCAACACCATCACCGTCAATCACCAGCTTTACACCTTCAAGTGGCGTGGTGGGTACAACGGTAATTATTACAGGTACAAATTTCAGTGCCACAACATCTGGTAACACGGTCACCTTTAATGGTGTTTCAGCTACTGTTACAGTAGCAACTACAACACAGCTTACAGTTACTGTTCCAACAGGTGCTACTACTGGTAAGATTGCCGTAACAATAAACAGTGTAACAGCAACATCAACTTCTGATTTCACGGTAACTACAGCAAGCAGTAGTGCGCCTACAATAACGAGCTTCACTCCTACCAGTGGATCAGAGGGCACAACAGTAACCATTACAGGTACCAACTTTAGTGCTACTGCCGCTAACAACGCAGTAACATTTAACGGCACTGCCGCTACTGTTACAGCAGCAACTACAACTCAACTTACTGTAACCGTACCCACGGGTGCTACTACCGGAAAAATTTCAGTAACGGTAAACACCAACAGTACTACTGCTACTTCAACGGATGACTTCACAGTTACTACTGTTACCACTGCAGATTGCAGTTCGGCTACAACTGTTGCAGAAAAAGTTGTTTGCTTAGCCGAAGCCTTTAAGGCAACACTTACAAGCACACAGATCACAACGCTCCAAATTGCTTATACAAAAGCTAATGCTATCCGTTGGTCTAACTTGCCATGTGGAGTAAGCTGCCGCAATGGATTAGAGTTTAGCACGCTTACTTCAACACAGCTTGCTGCTGCTAAAGCAGTCATTGCTGCTGCTTCTGGTACAACTACTGATGAAGGCTACAGTGAATTCACACAAATAAATGCTGCTGACGATGTATTAGGTACAGCCAGTGGAAACAGCAACAGTTATTCTGATGGAAATTATGTTATTGCATTTTTAGGTACACCAAGTACAACAGGTACATGGATGTTGCAGTTTGGTGGTCACCATTATGCTCAGAATATTACTTACTCTGCAGGCGCTGTCGTGAGCTCAACTCCTTCTCATCAAGGTATAGAACCAAAGAGCTGGACATCTGGCGGAACAACTTATGCACCACTTGCCAGTGAAGCATCTGCTATGGCTGCTATGTTGGCATCATTCACTTCGGCTGAACTTACTACGGCAAAAATTTCATCTACTTTCTCCGATGTAACGATGGTTCCGGGTTCTACTACCAACACTTTTCCAACAACCAAGCTGGGTATAAAAGTAAGCACACTTAGTGCCACAGCACAGGCAAAAGTGTTAGCAGCAATGGCTCCATGGCTTAACGATTTAGATGATGCTTCTGCTGCCAGCTTCCTGGCGATCTACACCAATGAATTGGCTGATACCTATGTTACCTACGCAAGCAACAACAGCGGAACTTCAGGAAATGCCAGCACATTCTTTACAACCAACACTGACTATGTACGCATCGATGGACCAAGTGTATGGATTGAGTTTATCTGTCAGACAGGTGTAGTTTATCCTTCTCAGATTCACTATCACAGTGTATTGCGCGATCACACCCGTGATTACATCGGATTGTAATTTCTCATCATGTTAAGTATGATTAACAGTTTCATTTCAAACAGCCGCCCAGCAATAGTTGGGCGGCCGTTTGCCTTTTTGATTGCATTTCTATTATGCATTATTCCAACTCCAATTTTTGCACATCAAACACCAAGCACCATTGTATTGCTGGATATTAAACCAGAAGGAGTAGCTATAGAATTGCAATTGCCACTTGGCGAACTGGAGCTTGCGTTTGGTCATGATGTTTCTAAAAACACTAAAACATTAGTTGAAAGATTAGGCCCACAATTGAAAGAGTATCTGATGGCTCACATACATCCGATGACGGCAAAGGATCAACCGTGGTTGGTAGAAGTTAATGATATGACTGTAGGAAAATCAGAACAGACTGCCAGTGGTCCTTACCAGGAAATTACAGTGCATCTTTTTCTTACACCACCTGCAGGAGTAAACACGCGCAAATTTATTCTCGACTATGATGTTATTATGCATCAGCTGGTAACACATAGTGCATTAGTATCTATCCGCAATGATTGGGAAGTAGAAACAGAACAACCTGTAGAAATTGGTGTGATCAGAGTTGATACAAAAACCACACTCATTTATCCGTTAGAAATAAATTTAGAAAATGGAAATCGATGGACTGGTTTTAAAAGTATGGTGAGCCTGGGAATGCAACACATTAAAGAAGGCACTGATCATTTACTTTTTCTGCTGGTATTATTGTTACCAGCACCACTGCTACATGCAAAAAGAAAATGGACTGTCTTTGGAGGTGTGCGATACAGTATTGTTAATCTTCTGAAAGTTGTTTCCGCATTTACTGTTGGTCACTCTATAACATTACTGGCAGGTGCGTTTAACTGGTTTCACTTGCCAAGTCAGCCGATAGAAATATTAATAGCTGTTTCAATTTTGATTTCGGCTATACACGCAGTGAAGCCTGTTTTCGCCGGACGTGAAGTATATGTTGCTGCCGGATTTGGACTTGTTCACGGATTGGCTTTTGCAAACACACTCACCACTATGAATCTTGATGCCGGAGAAATGGCTTTAAGCATTCTGGGTTTCAATATCGGCATTGAACTAATGCAGCTTTTCGTTATTGCTCTTATTGTTCCATGGTTGATCGTGCTTAGTCGTTCTGCTGCTTACAAAAGAGTGAGAATAGCAGGCGCTCTCTTTTCAGGTATTGCAGCGCTTGCCTGGATGATAGAACGGATTCTGGAGCAGACTAATCCTGTAACAATAGTGGTAGCAAAAGTAGTTAACTATGCTCCCTGGATAATTTTGATACTGGCTCTCTGTGCCATCTTCACTATGTTCTGGAAACAACCTAAAGCAGATAGTCAATATTGATTTGATTGCATATCAGCACCTTGTAAGAAGATTATTTCAACATAGTCTTAATCATTTTGTTGTGTATATATGACACGATAATGCTTATTAACTTTCCATCAACACAAAAAGTATAAGAGTTATTTAGTATCTTAGTAGAGGTAAAGACAACAACGTGAAAAAAATGCTCACGCTTGGTTTCTGGGGTGCAATATCACTCATCGTGTTATTCACAGGAGCTATGGGTTCCCTTGAGTTGATGTTTGATGCTGGTCGTAATAACAAATCTGTTCTGCTGCTCGCGTTTTTTACGATCTGGGTGCTCTCTCCGTTTATGGCTCTCTTCATTGCTGCGTTAATCTCCAAACACTGGTCGGCAGGTTCCCGTACTACGCTCCATATTTTAATACTACTTCTTTCTCTTGGTTCTTTGGCTGGCTACAGCGGTACATTTAGTCAACCTGCAACCAAGCCTGCTTTTATGTTCCTTGTCATTCCACTGGTATCATGGTTGTTAATGGCAACTGTTATTCCATTAACACGGAAAATGTCACGCCATCACAGCAGCCGACAGCAACATCAGTAACATCAAATTGTGTTCTCTATGGATTAACCTGAACTCTCGCAGATTTGATTCCAATGCTTGTGTAAGCCTGAACAATATAAATACCTGCTGATAATCCGGAGGCATCAAAAATCATTTTTCCATCATCAACCGTTAAAGGTAACACAGCATGCCGTCCTAAAGCATCACTGATGTTTACATTATAAACGTATTCTTCCTGTGCATCAATGATCAACGTATTATTAATCCGAGAGTAATAAATATGGATTTCATTGTCTGCTATGTCTACAACTCGCACCTGCGAGTAGGTATACATCTCATCAAAGTCAGTTTGCTTTAGTCGATAATACCATGTTTCGAAAACAGGTTCATCATCCCACACTGCATAGTCGATTCGTTTAGAACTATTACCTGCGCCAGTCACACGCTTAATTTCCTCCCATGTTACACCGTCTTTAGAGCGCTCAATAGAAAAATAAGCATTGTTCGATTCAGAAGCCGTAGCCCACTCCAGTTTAACTTTACCATTTTTATGTGTGACTGAAAAATAAAGCAATGAGATTGGCAAGACTGTACACGTTGTAGCAGCTGTTTCACTTCCAACAGTAAAAAAAGTGGAAGGAGAATTTTGACTATTGTAAGATGTTCCAATCCAGCCCGCTGTTCTGGCTGATGTAGAAATTCTGAATTCATCAAAAACAGCATCGATATAATGATCGGCACTCGTATATTTCGAACGACCAAAATAATTGGCAGTAGAGGTTTCCATATTTTGTGGCCTCAACGTTACACTGCTCGCCGATGCTGTTGACGATCCGTTTCGATATAAAGTCATCGTTGAAGCAGATGCATCCAACACAACTGCCCAGTGAATCCAGCTTCCGGTGTTTGTAGTACTTCCTGAAATTGGTCCCTGCTCACTTGCATTCCCGCCTGTCGTAATACGTGCACGCGCATCTGAAGATGTTGCTGTTCCACTGGAAGGTGTCAGAAAAAAATTGATTGTAGTAGTCTGCCCGAAATCAAAAATTCTCTCCCAGTTTGTATCAGCTCTGTTTAAGTAAACCCAACCTTCATACGTAAAGTTAGTTATGCTGGCGAGGTAACCATTAGCAAGTGCCAGGTACTGTGCGCTGGTAGAACTGCTTAATACATTGGTGGAGTTACTAAGATTTCTCCCATATCCAATCTTGGCACTCGTATTATTAGATGTTGAATTATCGGTCAGGTTATTTCCATTGGCCGTGTTATCATTCACACTGTTATTAAAATGCCAGACACTTTTATAATTACTATCCCATACTGTTGTAACGGATGGATCGGTAGTGACCGTACTTTTTCCGTAATACATCCGGATTATCGTATTAGAAGAAGCACTAAGTGTTGGAATTTTCACCCAGGCTACATACTCTCCGGTAGAAGCAACATATCGTTCTATCTGGTGGCTAAGCTTGGTAAGGCAATCACTTGAGGTAAAGACAATATCATAACCATTGCTATTCTGAACATGCCCGCTATTGGCAACAGTTCGCAGATCAGTATCTGTAAAAGAAATTAACACTGGAAAATTGGTAAGGTCAGCACCTCCGGAAACTTTCGAGCTTTGAATTGTAATTTGTTTATAATAGGTATAGCCAATAGACTGGGCGATAAGCTTGCCACTACCGATCAATACTAACACAAGAATAACACTCCTCATAGGTCTTTGACTTGAAGTTTAAAAAATGCCTCGATTTGCTTGCTCCTGGATGGCAGGTCAGCGTGAGAGAAGAAAGGTCTATTACAGATACAGTTAAAGTAAAGCTAGAAAAAAAACTTGAATAAACATAAGTTAATGAAGCTATCAGAATAGCTTTAATCTCATCATGAACTGAGAGAATAACTGCATTTGCAACTCCTCGGCCTGTGTCCTCACAGGTCGACACATTATTATTATTCAATGCTTCTAATTCCAACTCCTCAGCCTGTGTCCCCACAAGGCCGAACCATACACTTCTATTTATATCTACGTCTTCATATGTTTCTCAGACTAAGTAATTAACTATATTAAAACTTCTTTAAACAAATCATTATGGAACCCATGAGTGAAATGAAAAATGGAATTCGAAACTCAAAAATGATTTTGAATGAAGTTTACTTTTGGACAGATACAATTAAGGATTGGAAGTTATTACTTGATCAGGATAAGTTTAAGAATATAATTGTCGACTCCCCAACTCCTCTGCCTGTGTCCCCACAGGCAGAACCATGCACTTCCATTATATCTATATATGTCTTCAATGTTTCACAGATTAAGTAATTAACTATATTAAAACTTCTTTTAACAAATCATTATGGAATCCAAACTCCGACTCCTCGGCCTGTGTCCCCACAGGCAGAACCATGCACTTCCATTATATCTATATATGTCTTCAATGTTTCACAGATTGAGTAATTAACTATATTAAAACTTCTTTAAACAAATCCGACTCCTCGGCTTGTGTCCCCACAGGCAGAACCACGACTTCCATTATATCTATATATGTCTTCAATGTTTCATAGATTGAGTAATTAACTATATTAAAACTTCTTTAAACAAATCATTATGGAATCCATGAGTGAAATGAAGAATGGAATTCGAAACTCAAAAATGATTTTGAATGAGGTTTACTTTTGGACAGATACAATTAAGGATTGGAAGTTATTACTCAATCAGGATAAGTTTAAGAATATAATTGTCGAATCCTGGAGAACGTTAGTGCAACGTCAAAGAATAATCATCTATGGATTTGTAATCATGCCTAATCATCTTCATATTATTTGGGAGATGTTAAGTATGAATGGAAAAGAAATGCCTCATGCCAGTTTCAATAAATTTACAAGTCACCAATTTCAACAACATTTACGTAATGACGGTTTAAATTCAGAAATCATAGAATATGAGGCATCAAAAGAAATGGATCGGAATTATCGCTTTTGGCAACGAGATGCATTAGCGATAAGAATGGACAGCCAGGCAAAGGTTGAACAGAAACTTGAATATATTCATCTGAATCCCTTACAAGAACATTGGAATCTCGTGAGTAAACCAGAGGATTATTATTGGTCATCAGCTAAATACTACGAAGAAGGAGTTGATGACTTTGGATTTATAACACATTACAAAGAAAGATTTTGAGCCGTGTATAAAGTTGTTCTCGCAGACTAGTACAAGGTCTGTGAGGACACGGAACTTAGGGAGAGAACCTTGGTAAGTAAACCAGAGGACTATTGATCATCAGGCTAAATTCTACGAAGAAAGAGTTGATGATTTGGATTTATAACACATCTCGCCAGACTAGTACAAGGTATAAGGTCTGTGAGGACACAGACCTTGGGAAGAACTGCATTTGCAAACATTTTATACATGCAGTACTTATGAAAGTAGAGAAACCATTATCCTCGGTTGTGTCCTTCAGACCGAATAGGTACATATCACTCTACCTACCTCCTCTCCCTCGGTCTGTGTCCCCACAGACCGCCAATATACATGTATTTAACAAGGTCTGTAAGGACACAGACATTGGGAAGGACACAAATCTTGGAGACAGGCTGATACACATATTATTATCTACCTCCCCATCTCAAAATCAAAACAGGTTGCGCGGGTATGTTATCAGCTTTTTCGCCATCACCTTGCTTTGTATGTTGAACAAAGAGATCAAGTATGCCATGCTTCTTCCATAGCTCAGCATCATACGTTGGCTCCCAGCTACCGACAGAAAACTTTGTCAAGTAAAGATGTTCCCACTTCTTTTCTGATGGCACGCCACGCAATACAGAAATGCGATTACCTTGCTCTTCATCACGATAGATGAGCAGAGCTTGCACCTCATGATTATTTTCTTTCAGAAGAAGCTGTGGTCTTGCTATAGGAATCTTCTTAGTGTTATATCCTCCTAATACAAATGGAGTTTTACGGTTACTTACCTGTTGCTGATGCCATTGCTTTCCATCATAATAGACAATAAAATATTGGGGTACCGTTGCACCTTCAGGTCTCCAATATGTAGCAATGTAGGGTCGGCCTTTACTGTCTGCACTCATAGCGGTTTGATTAATCAATTCGTGTTCTTCCGGAATGTTACAGGCATACTCAGCAGTCTCTTCTGTGATGGGTAAATTATATTTTTCTCCGGTCGACTTCTGCCACGTTTTACCACCGTC
>DATCRE010000029.1:0-2105 GCA_036569145.1 Cyclobacteriaceae bacterium | reverse complement strand
GTACAACGCCTTTATTGAAATACTTAAACCTCATCTGTCATCAACGGATGGTTTATGCAAAAGCATTGCACGAAGAGTTATTTCAAATAATTTCCGTGGCGTGTGGTCCTTTGCCGGGTGTTATGAGGTCATGGAGGAAATTGTAAATACTTACGCGAGCGGAGGCTGTTGGCCTGAATTATGGAGATCAATTAAACAAACTATTTATTTCGACGGTAAGAGCTGTCCTGAAGAAGTAATGCTTAGGCTGGAAATGTTAGAACGGCTTGCCGCCCCCTCAGACCCTTATTCGGAAATGGAAGCGTATATTTTCACGAACACTTGGGATTATTATGAAGAATTAGATGATGATTACAGCGAGCGTGAAAAAAAAGTTCACGAAAAATTGGTTGGGTTAGGCGAACTGGCGATTTCAGACAGTAATTACCTGGAAAAATTGGCGCCGAGACTTTGGCGAAACCATACCAATTCACTTTGGTCTTTCGGTGTGGGGTTGGCGAAGGGATCTAACGATGCACTTACCTCATTTGAATTTTTAGTCAGCTTGTTACAATTGCAAATGCAAGACAGAATTGAGCCAACTGTATTTAGCGGTTTCATCAGCGGGGTTCATACTCAGAACCCGATGCTTGCCCGTCAGATTCAGGAGAGGGTGCTCCTCATACCTGAACTCAAACCATATTTTGTATATCTGTTGAGTTCCACCCCTATCGCCCCATGGGGAGCTAGAATGCTTATTGATTTAGCTAAAACAATGGAATTTGAGGCAAGCAGATTTGCGCAAATTAGTTATGGTCGAATACACGAATCAATTTCCGACGCTGATCTAACGGAGCTACTTTATGCAATAAATAGCTTGGATTTAGGTGTTTTTTCTTCTTTGCAAATATTATCGATGCGATTTTTCATCGATAGCAAAAATGGATATATTCCAAGTGATGATTTGCGGGCAGTTGGAAGGAAGGCAATTACCAAACTTCTTAGTATGCACCGAGATGACATCAATGCTAATGGCACTCATGGATTAGATAGGGTCGCTGAGGTATGCTTTTCAGCCACATTGGATAATGAAGAAATTGAAAATATTGTTGGTTTGTTGTGTGATGGCATTGATACTTACCGACTTTATAATTTCGATATGGCTCACATTATTGCTGCCGTGATCAAAAACTTCCCTGAAGCACTTTTAAACAATGTTTTCTCAGGTGGTGATAGGGAGAGGCATTTAACATATCTACTTTTTAGAGATCGTGCGTCAGGAAGCAATACAAATCTAAATATTATTCCGATAGCACGTTTGGCGAACTGGTGTCGTGACGATGAAAATAAAATTCAGTCGGCTGCCAAAGCAGTTTCTGCTTATTCTTCGTCCTGCGCAGAGGGAGAAGAGCTAGGCGAATCAAAGGGTACAGTTCTAACAGAACACATTAAAACTTTATTGGATCTATCAAAAGATAAAGTAGGAATAGTTGATATTCTTTTCAATAATACTTGGCCATCTTCTTGGTCAGGCTCACGAGCAGCAATCCTTGATAAGCGGTGTAAAGCTTTTGCCGAATTGCTGAACTATCCATCTGCTGATGTACGGATACATGCAAAGACAAAGCTAGAGCTTCTTGATGCTTCCATTTTGAAAGAGAGACAACACGAAGCAGATATGAATCGTAGATATGAGCAGCGTTTTGAGTAGTTTTACTTAGCCCCTTAGCAAAACTTATTAAATCTCAGGAGGTTGGGCATCTATTGCCCAACTTCCTTGTAAGTGTTGGAACTTTCGCTTCTGACGATGGATGAAATATTGAAAATAATATACTGGCGTTGCGCTAACCAACTAATCAACGGTGGCTAATGAGGATTTCGAAGTCTGAGCTTTCAAAGGTGTCATATATCCGGTGTGACTCATTGGATAGTCGAATGATCCCATTACAGGCATGTTACTTGGGCAACTCTGAATGGGAACTTTGGTTGCCAACAGAAAATGGTCTTATGTAAATGAAGACAGCAGGCCCGGTAGAGGCTTGCTATTTTTCCAAGGAGCCTGCTGCGAAGACAGATATATACATAGATTTCATAAGCATGGTCATGAAGAGAGCTTATTTCAGTGA
>DATCRE010000028.1:0-2699 GCA_036569145.1 Cyclobacteriaceae bacterium | reverse complement strand
TTATTAACGAGGAGCCTATCACTATCAAATCTATTGAATGGTTTATTGATGGCGAACTTGTAGCATCCGGCAATGCCGACTACAATGCTGTAGCAAGCGATAACTATAAAGTGGTTGTTACAACGGATATGAACTGTACTGCCGAGAAAACATTCAGTATCAGACCTGAAGTTCATCCACATAATGGTATATCCAGAAACAATGATGACAAGAATACTCACTTTCACATCGATTGTATCGACAGCTATCCTGGCAACATTGTGAGAATTTACAATCGCATAGGAACGCTGGTTTACGAAGCGACAGATTATAATAACCTTGACATATCGTTCGATGGTAAATCAAATAAAGGTATAAGTATGATGGGTACGAACTTACCCGATGGTACATATTTCTATATCATTGACAAACGGAATGGGTCCAAGCAGTTAGCTGGTTATCTTGAAATTGTTAACTAACTTGCGCTCATGAGTAGAAATTTTAAACACCTTCTTATAGTCGGTTTATTATTGGGCATAGTGCAAAGCTATGCCCAGCAATATCCAGTATTTACTCAATATTATTTTAATGAACTGGTTATCAATCCCGCGTATGCTGGTAGTCACGTACAGCTAAGCCTTACGGCAATGTACCGTAATCAATGGGTTAACTTTCCCGGTGCACCTAAGACCTATAATTTCAGTGGCCACTCATCTTTCAGAAAAAAAAGAATGGGCTTTGGCTTTATGATTAATCATGATGAAATAGGAAGTTATAAGAATGAACACATATACCTGAGCTACGCTTATAAAATTCACTTCTCAAAATCAACACTCTCTATGGGGATTCAGGCAGGCTTTAACTTGTTGAGTGCCCGGTATAAACTTGATTTGCAGAATATTGATGATCCGTCTTTTTTGAATTCTATTAATACCATTAAACCCAATTTCGGCGCAGGCTTATATTACAATCGTAAAAATTTCTTCATTGGTCTTTCAATTCCTTTTATTATCAATAGTACAATTGCATCTTCTGTTCAGCAAAATTTACTGAATGGTATAAAGGAAGCGCGTTATTATTATCTCCGATCAGGTTTTGTTAAACCAATCGACAGAGCCAAGAATGTTAAAATCAATCCTTCTGTACTTATCCGAACGCAAGAAGGTCAGCCATTAGCCGTGGACTTCAACACTGCATTTATTTTTTATGATGTGTTTGGAGCTGGCGTTTCTTATAGAACCAATGACTCGTTTATTACATTTATTGATTTACAGATGACAGAGCAAATGCATTTTGCTTACTCGTATGATTGGACTACATCTAACATTAACAGATTTTCAGCAGGATCGCATGAGTTTATGTTAAACTATCGTTTCAAGATCTCATCTGTACATAAAAATCTGGAATGTCCTCGTTATTATGATTATCGATAATTCTGATTTCAAGTTCTCAGATTTCAAATAATCTTACTTCTCTTTCAACCACGTACTGGTAACTTCATTCAGTACTTTAATCTTGTGATTGAAGTCGCCTTTAATCTGGTCTCTGATTTTTTGCATGTTGTCGAGAAGTGCATTTGTATCTTCAGGCAAAGCATCTTCAAAGTACTCACGCATGCGCTTGGCAATGGTTGGTGATTTACCATTCGTAGAAATACCGATCTTTAAATTGCCTTTTGTAACAACAGCTCCTAAATAAAAATCACAAAGATCTGGTGTATCAGCAACGTTGATCAATACATTTCTTGGGCGGGTAAAAGCGCGGATACTTTCGTGCAATTTTTTATCATCGGTAGCAAGAATAATGATATCCTTATCCCAGGCATCCCATAATCTGAAGTTGCGCTCGATAAGTTTTATATTGAAATATTGTGCGGCTAGTGATTTAATCTCATCACGAATTTCACGACCAATCAAGGTGATTTTTGCTGCCGGGGAATTCTTTAATAGCGCTTCTAATTTTTCCAGGCCAACATTACCTCCTCCCACGATGAGTGTCTCCAGCGTTTCAAGCTTTAGAAAGACAGGAAAGAGATTATTACGCTCGCTCATGTTAACCTGATTATACTACTTGGTCAAATCAACTCCACATTTTATTGAGTCATGACTTTGTGAAGAACAGTTTCAACTACTTTGGCATATCGCACCACTTCTCCGATAATAATTATGGCAGGCGATTCTATTCCTTCGTGTTTAACCTTCTCTGTAATATTTGAAACGGTAGCTATTACACAATGCTCATTCTTCAGTGTTCCATTTTGGATAACAGCAACAGGAGTATTCTGTTTGCCTGCAGCATGAAAGAGATTCATGATCTCTTCAAGTTTGCCTAAGCCCATCAAAATTACAACGGTAGCTGTAGATTGCGCGGCTAATGCTACATCGCCAGAGATGGCACCAGCTTGTGTAGTACCCGTTATTACCCAAAAACTCTCACTGATTTTCCTTGCTGTAACAGGAATATTCAAACTTGCCGGTACTGCCAATGCGCTGCTGATTCCGGGGATAACTTCTGTTTCTATTCCAAAGGAATTTGCAAACTCTATCTCTTCATAACCTCGACCAAAGACAAACGGATCCCCACCTTTAAGTCTCACAACATGACCATGAAGAAATGCTGATTCAACAATGAGATCGTTAATTTCGTCTTGCGTGAAAGAATGCTTGCCCGCACGTTTACCCACCGATATAACGGGCACTTCATGCGGAATACTTTTTATT
>DATCRE010000027.1:0-34648 GCA_036569145.1 Cyclobacteriaceae bacterium | reverse complement strand
TTAAAATGTTTGTCCAGATAGTTGAATAAATAATATAGCATCCTCTTTTTAATTTTCAATTATCAATGTGTCTATGTGCAAATGCCGACTTCGCACATTCAAATCATTTACAATTGATTAACTGATTATTTTTTCATTTTTGAGCTTGAAATAATTTTGCTTAATACTTTTAATATGCTTTCAATATCAATTAATAATTTCCCAGGCTTCGGATAGTTTTTAGCAAACTCGCATAGCTCTAACCAATATTCAGCTTCTTCTGCTTCCTTTGAAGCTATTTTAAGTTTGTGAATAAAATCAGCTTTGCTTTCTGCACTTTGTGCCTCTTTAACATTGGCCCCTATCGAACATCCTGCTCTAAGCAATTGATCGGAAAACACAAACTTTTTCATGTCTCTCAATGATTCTGTAAATTCAATTACATCCAAAGAGAATTGAAAAGTCATCTTCATTATTGCATTGTCCTTATAATTCCTCATAATCTGCACATCAGCACATTGACCATTTGCACATCTACTAATTAACAATCAGCTTTATCATCCTCTCAACAACCTCACGATCATCGAAAGGGTGTTTAACTCCTTTTACTTCCTGGTATGTTTCATGGCCTTTACCTGCTACCAGGATAATATCATTTTCTTTTGCCATCATGCAGGCCGTTTTAATTGCCTCTTCACGATCTGACATCACTAATGTTTTTCTTACCTCTGTTGGCATCACACCTGTTTGCATCTCTCTGATGATCTCCATCGGATCTTCATCACGGGGATTGTCAGAAGTGAGAACAACTTTATCACTGAGTCTGCATGCAATGGAAGCCATCAGTGGTCTTTTTGTTTTATCTCGATTACCGCCACAGCCTACTACGGTAATAACTTGTTCATTACCTGTTCGAAATTGTGCTATAGTGTCCAATACATTTTTTAATGCATCGGGTGTGTGTGCATAATCAACAATAGCGGTGATCTTAGAACCTGGTAATACCAATTCAAATCTTCCAACGGCACCTTTGAGTGCTGACAGATGTGTTAACACTTCATCAGAATCTTCACCTAGCAACATGGCCGTTCCATACACAGCTAAAAGATTGTATGCATTAAAATCGCCAATGAGTTTAAACCAGACACTCTTGTTACCAATCTCTAACTCTAATCCTTCTATTGAATTGGTGATGATCTTTCCTTTAAAGTCCACCATCTTCTTTAAGCCGAATGATTGCTTCTTTGCTTTTGTATTCTGAAGCATTACCATTCCACGTTTGTCGTCGGCGTTAACAAGTGCAAACGCATCACTGCTCAAGTCGTCAAAAAATTTCTTCTTGGCCTTAATGTAATTCTCGAATGTCTTATGATAATCAAGATGATCGTGCGTGATATTCGTAAATACAGCGCCGGCAAACTTCAATCCCGAAACCCGATCCTGATCAACAGCGTGTGAGCTTACTTCAATAAAAGCATGCGTGCAATTAGCTTCAACCATTTTCTTCAACAGCTCATTCAGCTGAATAGGATCTGGTGTTGTATGCGTAGCGGGTATTACCTGATCTACAATTCTATTTTCAACAGTTGATAAAAGTCCTGAGCGATGACCAAGTGAATTAAAAAGTTTATAAAGTAATGTTGCTACAGTTGTCTTACCATTAGTTCCTGTGACACCTGTTAGCTTTATTTTTTCTGAAGGATTCCCGAAGAAGTTTGAGGCAATTATACCAAGTGCCTGTGCACTGCTTTTTACGGTTATATATGTTATCCTTTCATCAATTGTATCAGGTAATCTTTCACACACAATGGCTATCGCACCTGAAGTTATTGCTTTGCTGATATAGTCATGACCATCAGACAATGTGCCTTTAACAGCAATAAATAAAGAGCCTTGTTGAACTTTACGTGAATCAAAGCAAATACCTGTCACATCAATAACCATGTTGCCATAGGTTGATGTTAGCGATACTTTGTACAATATGTCTTTAAGTTCTGCCAAGGTTTTATTTTAACTTAGTTTTATAAATATTCTTGATCCTTTGCTAATTCGCGTTCCGGGTGATAATGACTGCTCAGCCACTCTGCCTTTACCAACATAAAACACTTTCAATCCAGATTTCTCTAGTAAGAAAATTGCATCGCGAAACGTCATACCTGAAACATCAGGCACTATATTCTGACCTGCAATATTTTTTCTCCAGTCAACAGCGTCACCATTTTTAGAAGCACGCACCCATTCTTCTTCTGACTTGGAATGATTGGCAACACCAAATTCATTGCAAAGCATCGTAAGCTCTTCCTGGTTGCCTGCTTTTATCACAGGAAAAACTCCATGCTCATTAACCCGACGTTTATCCATAGCCTGGTGTAAGCTGATGTCGCGTGCATAAATATTATCAGCGATCTCTTTGAACACTGGCGCAGCAACATTACTACCATATTGATACCATCCACGTGGATTCTTAATCAATACGATAGCACTATACTTCGGTGCTTGTGCAGGAAAGTATCCAACAAATGATGTTATGTATTTCTTGGTGTAATGTCCATCATCTAAAATTTGCGCTGTACCTGTTTTACCAGCAATAGGATAATGAGCACCTTTAATATTTTTAGCTGTACCGTTTTGTACAACACCTTCTAATAAAAGCTTGAGCTTGTCTAATGTTTTACTGGAACATATTTTACTGTTGAGTTCTTCTGTTTCAAATTTTTCTTCCACTTCATCAGCTCTGCTAATGGTTTTTACAAAAACAGGTTTGATCATTCTACCATCATTGGCAACGGCATTATACAAGGCAAGTGTATGCAATGGTGTGATCTCCAATCCATAACCGTAGGCCATCCAGGGTAAGCTTATTCCACTCCATCCTTTTTCGCCTGGTCTTTTAATTTTAGGTGATGCCTCGCCGGCAATCTGCAATCCTAAAGGCTTCGATAGTTTTAATCTTTCAATGTAATCCACAAACTTCTGCGGCTTCAAACCAAAATACTTATCAGCCAGTTTTGCCATGGCTACATTTGACGAATGTTCAAATGCTTGTTGAACGGTAACTGTACCTAAGCCTTCTTCTTCATGATCGCGAATCTTTTTATTATAGAAGGTAGCTTCGCCGTTTCCTGTTGCTATGCTATCAGATAATTCCATGTTCGTATCTTCAAGCAAGGCAATCATAGTTACCAACTTAAAAGTTGAACCTGGTTCGAATACCATGCCTGCTGCAAAATTGAATTTCTCTGTAAAGTTTCCGCTACCATCACTGCTCAGGTTTGAAATTGCTTTTACTTCACCTGTCTTCACTTCCATCACCACAACAAGACCATCATCAGCATTGTGTTGATACATGGCTTTTTCAAGTGCTGTTTCAGCAACATCCTGAAGATTGATATCAAGCGTAGTTTGTAAATCGAAACCATCAACGGCTTTTACGTTGTTTGCATCGAATACAGGCTTCCAGATTCCTCCAGCTATTTTTTGATAATAGGCATAGCCATTCTGCCCGCCAAGTTGTTTATCAAAGCTGTATTCAATACCAGCACCTTTATCATTTTCATTTACAAAGCCAATCGTCCTTCTGCTGAGGTTTGAAAATGGTCTGTAGCGAACATCTACTTTTTCAAAGATGGCACCACCACGCAAACGACCTTCGCGGAAAATTGGCCAGCTCATCATGGTCTTCTTATCCTGGTAGTCAATCTGGTGTCGGCTTAAAACTACATACTGCTTATTGGTTGCACGAGCATCAACAAGCATGCGTTTGTAATCCGTCTTTGATTTGTCTTTGAAGAATTTAGATAGTTGATATGATAATGAATCTATACCAGCTTTGAACACTTCATCTTTGGGAAGTGTTGCATCGAATGCTATTTTGTAAAAAGGAAGTGAGGTAGCCAGCAGACTACCGTTATCTGAATAAATGTTTCCGCGGGTTGCTTTTACTTCTTTATAATCGAAAGAAATTCTTTCTCCCATTTTAGCCCACTTCTCCCCTTCAACAAACTGTATGTGACCTGTCTTTATTACCACCGCGATGGCAAAAAGCATCACAAACAGAAATGCTATTCTTACTCTTAATAATATGGACTTCTTAATATTCACCTTCTTCTACTACAACTTTATAGGGTGGCGTTAAACTTTCTTTTAATCCGTATGTTTTTACTTTTCGTGCTACTTCAGATTGTTTGCTGGCAAACATCAAATCTGCTTTCAATGTTGTATAGTCAGCTCTTAAATCCTCAACCTCGGCCTGGATAGCATTTATTTGTCTTACTGTTTTTTCAGCATAGTGCGTATTGCCGATGTAGAGTAAGCCAATAGCCATCACAAACAAGATCTTCGGAAGATATTGTGTTGGAAATCCTTCTTCGAAATAGTTCTCAAGCTTTAACTTCTTTTCAATGCCGGAGAAAAAACTTGTTCCATCACCTGAAGACTTATCACTCTTCACGCTTTCTTTCTTTGCTCCGATTTTGAATTTATTCTCCATTCTTTATCAGTTATTAGTTAATCGTTATCAGTTAATTGTTAATAGTGATTTACAGCAACCACTCACTATTAACTATTAACTTATAACTTTACTGCTACTCGCAGCTTGGCACTTCGTGCTCTTTTATTTTCCTGTATCTCTTCTTCCGATGCTTCGATCGGTTTTCGATTTACAGCTTCAAAGGGTTTTATTTCGTGTCCGTAAAAATCTTTTTCTACTTCACCGAATACTTTTCCTTTGTTGACGTAGTTCTTCACCATTCTGTCTTCGAGTGAGTGATATGACATGACCACTAACCTTCCGTCTTGTTCCATTACTTCGCCACATTGGTGCAAAAAATCTTCAAGCGCTTTCATCTCTGCATTCACTTCAATGCGTAATGCCTGAAACACCTGGGCGAAATATTTGTTCTCCTTACCACGAGGAGCTACAGTTTGCAATGCTGCTTTCAGGTCTTCTGTTCGCACAAAAGACTGATTAACCCGCTGCTGTGTTATGAGCCTTGCTGCTGTTCTGGCATTTTTTAATTCGCCATACATGCCAAAGAGTTTGTGAAGATTCTCTTCGCTATACTCATTCAGAACATTAGCAGCTGTTAGCGGGGCTTGCTTGTCCATGCGCATATCAAGCGGTCCATCAAAACGTGTTGAAAATCCACGCTCTGGTGAATCAATCTGGTGTGATGAAACACCAAGATCGGCCAGAATGCCATTGACTTTAGTTACTCCGTTCAATCGCAGAAACCTTTTGAGGTATCTGAAATTGGCCTGACAAAATGTGAAAGAACTGTTTGTTATTTTTTCAGCTTGCTGTTTTGCGTCGTCATCCTGATCAAAAGAAATCAATCTGCCGCCGTCTAACTTTTCTAATATCCTACTGCTATGTCCACCTCCGCCAAATGTCACGTCTACATAAATGCCCTTGGGGTTGATATTAAGTCCTTCAAGACATTCAGCCAGCATTACTGGTTTATGGTAACTCATGGCTTAAAGCTGTTATAAGCAGCTTCAAACTTTAATTTCATCCAAAGAGACGCCAACATTCGTTGCTCTTCAATAATCATCGCTAATAACTTTCGTACTACTTCTTCCTTCAACCATCCTAAGCGCTGAACTACCAATAGTTTCGTTTCAAGTTCAAATGAAGAACCAAGTGCTATTTCAATGTGTTGCTTGTACTCATGCTCACTACTCTTTGCGCTTGCTTCAGCAATACTCGAGTGAATGGTTACCGCACTTCTGATTATCTCAGAACGAAGTCCATACTTTTCTTCAGACGGAAAATCATTTGAAGCCTTACTTGTCTCTTCTGCGATTTCCATTCCCTTCTGCCAAACCAATAATTTTTTAAAATCGCGCATTGTAATTCTTATACTAAGTCAAAAAATATCAACCTGTATTTGCACCGTAAAGCCTGTTCTCTGAAGGATATTATTCTTCGAGATGCTTTTGTGCGAGCTTAGACAACTCACCTGGGTCATTGATTTGGTGCTTCTCATAGATCGAAGGATTCCAGAGTTCTACTTTATTACCCATACCAACAAGAATCATATCCTTGTCGATGCCTGCGTACGTAAGCATGTTTTTTGGTATCAGCATCCGGCCGTTGCTATCCAACTCTACCGTAACTGTACCTGAGAAGAAGTTCCGCTGGAGTTTGCGATACTCTTCATTAAACTCGCTCAAACCTGAAATTTTCGAGAAGACCTTTTTGAACTCCACCATTGGGTAAAGTATAAGACATTGCTCAAAGCCTCGCCGGATGACAAGCTCATGCCCTCCTCCTTCGGGCAATTGAGCTTTGATCCGCGAAGGCAGAACTAATCTGCCCTTGGCATCAAGCTTACTCTCATATTCACTGGTGAAGAAAGTCATGGACGTAGTGGTTGTCTTTTTCTCCTAAGCAAACATAGGTAATTTTAAACCACTTTCAACCACTTTATGCCACTTTTTTGCATATTTAATCGTTTTCAAGCTTAAAAAGGCACTTTAAGTGCGTCTTTCAACAGTTGAACAATTGAGTAGGAACGAATAAAAAAGACCTTTTGAGCGTATTTAGGCACTATTTTGATTTAGTGGAGCGAAGTGGGAGAAGCTTTCAACGCAACAGCATGATTCAATGCATTATTTCATCTAAAAGCGTTAAAACAGCTTTAATGGAATCATGAAATTTCTTTTGAGTTGTTAAAAGATAGCTTTACTGAAGCAATGTTGAGAATCAGTTGTTGATGATTATGTTATCAAGAATTTCCTTCGAATGCTCACCTAAATGCGGGGGTGGCAATAATGATGTTCGATCTGTTGTACCAACAAAAGTTCTTACTCCACGAAGGTTGTCAGAAGATATAAGTAGATCCTTTGCTTCGTGCATTTCAAAAACCTGTTTCAGATTTTGAATCACACCTGCAGGTATTTTTGCATGATTGATTTTATTCAGCAACTCATCGCACAAAAAAAGATTGAATTCTTTTTGCAGTTGAATGTTCAACTGCTCTCTATTTTCTACTCGCTTTTGATTTGTATTAAACAACGAGTCTTTTGCTAATGATTCTCTGTTGAGAACTTTGCATAAATCTTCAAACTGTCTGTCGCTACCAACGGCAAGTAATATTTCTGTTTTGTCTTTTGTGAAAAACACATCGCCATAGGGAGCAATGTTAGGATGAGCTGAGCCATGTTTCTTAGGCATTTTACCTGCCACTAACCAATTAGTGGCCTGGTTTGCCAATGAAGAAACTGCTGTTTGAATTAACGACACTTCAACAAGCTTACCTTTATTGGTTATTGTTTTTTCAAGCATAGCTAATAGCAATGCTTCTTTTAACTGATGTCCGGCGAGAACATCAATTAAAGCTACAGGCATTTTTAATGATGGGCCGCCTTCTTCACCATTCATATACATGAAGCCAGCTTCGGCTTGAAGAACGGCATCATATCCAACACGTGGATTATCCGAACCGTATCCTGTTATCTTGCCATAGATGAGTGTCGGATTAATTTGTGAAAGCGTATCGTAATCAACACCAAGTTTCTTGTCATCACCAGGCTTGTAACTGGCTATAACTATGTCTGCGTTCTTAACAAGTTTATGAACAATAACTTGATCTTCTGTTTTTAATAAATCTAATGCTATAGATTTCTTGCCCCAGTTAACAGAGCAGAAATAGGCTGAACGATCATCAGTTTGTTCACCTGCACTTTTCCAACTACGGGTTACATCTCCACCGGTGTTGATGTTTTCTACTTTTATAACTTCAGCACCGAGTTCAGCAAAAAATTGACCTACACTTGGCCCAGCCAGAACGGATGCTAATTCAATGATTTTAAGTTTGGGAATCATAGGTGTTTTGCCTTGATAGATCTGTTATTTTTAGAACTGATAACTTATTTAAGATAACGTCATTACAATGAACATTTCTTTATTTTGTACCGTTCTTCTTACTCAAAGCTAAAAATAATGAGGTTATCAATAGTTCTAGCCATTTCAACCGTTTTAATAGCATGTTCTTCCAAGCCAAAGCCTGTTATGAAGGCGGGAATCTGGCGAGGTACCATTGCCATGCAGGGCCAGGTGCTTCCATTTAATTTCAGTACAACGAAGGATTCTTCTGGAAAATGGAATGCCTATCTGAAAAATGGAGAGGAAAATCTGCTACTCGATGAGATCTCTATCCATGATGATTCTGTGACAATGAACCTTCATATTTTTGATTCAAAGCTTGTGGCGCTTATTGATGGCGATAGTCTGAAAGGTTTCTTTATCAAAAATTACGATCCCAACTATAAGCTTCCATTCAAGGCTGCCTTTGGTCAGGATTATCGTTTTGCAAAGACTGACAACCAATCATCATCAACTGACTTTTCTGGAAAGTATGCTGTTACATTTATACATGAAAAAGATACAACACAAGCTATCGGAATCTTCAAACAAGATCACAATCATGTTACAGGTTCTTTCTTAACACCAACGGGCGACTACCGATTTCTGGAGGGAAGCGTTATAAACAATGTGCTTCATCTTAGCACGTTCGATGGGAACTATGCTTATCTATTCACAGCAGAAAAAAAAGATGGAATACTGCGTGGCGAATATTGGTCTGGTAAATCACGGTATGAAACATGGACTGGAATCAAAAATGAAAATGCTTCCTTGCCCGATGCAGAATCACTTACATACCTGAAGCCAGGTTATGATAAGATTGATTTTAAATTTCCTGATGTTGATGGAAAAATTATCTCTCTATCCGACGCGAAATACAAAAACAAAGTTGTGATCCTTCAATTATTTGGTACATGGTGTCCAAATTGTATGGATGAAACTAAGTTCCTTGCACCCTGGTATAAAATCAATCAGTCTCGAGGAGTTGAAATTATTGGTCTTGCTTACGAACGCAAAGATGACTTTACTTATGCAAGTGCAAGAGTAAAGAAGATGAAAGATAAACTATCCGTCGATTATGATTTTGTAATTGCTGGTACAAACGACAAAGCTAAAGCAGCATTAACATTGCCAATGCTTTCAAGCGTAGTAGCATTCCCCACAACTATATTTATTGGTCGTGATGGCAAGGTAAAAAAGATTCACACAGGTTTCTCTGGACCAGGCACTGGTGTTTATTATGATGAGTTCATTCAGCAGTTTAACAACACCATGAATGAACTCTTAAAGGAAAATGTAAATTAAGTCTTGAAGCGATTGATCGATATATGAAGAAGCGTGTTGTTGTAGGTTTATCTGGTGGAGTTGATTCAAGTGTAGCTGCTTATCTCTTACAAGAGCAAGGTTACGAAGTAATTGGCATGTTCATGAAAAACTGGCACGATGATACCGTTACGATTAGTGACGAGTGTCCCTGGTTAGATGACAGCAACGATGCCATGATTGTAGCTCAGCATTTAGGTATTCCATTTCAGGCCATCGATCTCAGTGCAGAATACAAGGCGCGCATTGTTGATTACATGTTTGCTGAATATCAGAGAGGACGCACACCGAATCCCGATGTACTTTGTAATCGTGAAATAAAATTTGATGTGTTTCTAAATGCTGCTTTAAAGCTCGGTGCTGACTTTGTTGCTACAGGACATTATTGCCGCAAGGGAGAAATTCAGAAAGATGGCAATACAGTTTATCAATTGCTTGCCGGAAAAGATCCGAATAAAGATCAGAGTTATTTCTTATGTCAGCTTACACAGCAACAACTTTCAAAAGCACTGTTCCCTATCGGGGAAATGTTAAAACCCGCTGTACGCGACGTTGCAAAAAAAATAGGATTAGTAACAGCTGAAAAGAAGGACTCGCAAGGATTATGTTTTGTTGGCAAAGTCCATCTACCTGATTTCTTACAACAAAGACTTGTACCCAAAAAAGGTAAGGCCATTGAAGTACCACCAACACTTAGTTCATTTTCTGAAACACGACCAGAAACAGATCTTGATGCTGTAACAGCTCCGTATGATCTTTCACCAGAATATGGCAAAGTTATTGGCGAACATAATGGTGCTCACTACTATACCATCGGTCAGCGAAGAGGCTTAAATCTCGGCGGACATGCAAAGCCTTTATTTGTTATTGGTACCGATACTGAAAAGAATGTAATCTATATGGGCATGGGCGATGATCATCCTGGCCTTTACCGAAAGGGATTGTTTATTCCAAATGCTGATGAACATTGGATTCGCACTGATCTTGCGTTACGTGTTGGTGAGAGCGCAAACTATCATGCACGCATTCGTTATCGACAACCACTTGAGCCTTGCACATTACACAAAAAAGAAAATGGATTGTATATCATTTTTGACAGACCACAACGCGGCGTAACGCCAGGACAATTTGCTGCCTGGTATAATGGTGAAGACCTTGTTGGATCTGGAGTTATTAGCTAATAATTGAGCGTATAGAATTATCCATTCTATACGCTCAATTATTTTTCCAAACTTAATCTTCTTCTTCCAGCGTATTAATCGCTCTGATAATTTCCAGTTTTTGTTCTTCTGTTAGCTGATGTTTGAAATCAAACTGCTCGGCTCGAAGCAATTCAAGCTTGTGAATAATTCTTTCATCATGAATTCGCTCAATCCAGTTTATAATATCAAGCTTTGAGTTTTCAATATTCATAGTTAGTGTAGCCATTTTAGTGTTTTTAGTCATTTGGCCCCGCAAACCTCCTGCAGCTAATGGGAGCAATGCCATTGCGTTGGCGCAGGAGGTTTTGGGATAAAAAATTATTTGTTGCTCAATCCGCAAAGTTCAACGTTGAACCGGACAAAGTGTTTGCGTAAAATGTTATCAGATTATTAAGGTTATCAACAACAATGCATCATACTAACTGCAAAACAATGTGCTGTAACAGGCGGAAGGTGATGTGAATGTTTACGTTGTGCGTTCATAATTTTGTTAGTGTTTATATTCCCCAAATTAGGTTTGGCATTTAGCACTTATTCTTTTCAGAAAGTTGCTAGAAGTTCAACGAGGCCATCTCTCCCTTCTTCTTTATAAATTCTGTACAGTGATGTAAAAGTAAAAAAATAATTTAATAGTCTATAATTTTGATAGACTTTTATTTAAAACGAAGTCAAGAACATTAAGTTGTTTTGATCAAAGGAAAAATTTTTATAATTCATTAAATCCTGAGACCCCACCCGACACTATATATTTCATAGCTGTCGGTCCGGAAATATTCAAAGGCTTCACTCGGTCTTTTGAAATAATATAATGTATGCCAGACAAAGCATAAGAATGCGGCAGATAAACAGAAATCATTTCGTGTAATCCTAATTCAGAGAGATCGTCTTGTGTAATAAAGCCAATCTGGTAAAGGTTATTTTCCTTATTGATCTCAACAAGCACAGGTTTATCAAATTTCTTTTTGTCACCAACAAATGCTCCAATCAAATCTTTAATAGATGAATAAATCAATTTAACGAATGGAATTCTGTTCATGCCATGATCAAACCAATCGGTAAATGTTTTGAAAGCAAAGTTTGTAGTGAGATACCCAAAGGCTGTAATGGCTCCGAAAATTATCAGGAAACCCAAACCTGGATAAGGTAAGTCCAACAAGCTATCTAATTGTCGAAACGAGACATAGATAAAATACGCTGTTGCTAATAACGGTACAATGAAAAGTGTTCCACTAAAAAAGTATCGGAGAAAACGGCGTAATGTTTTTTGCATGGCTCAAAAGTATAAAGGCTTCCTTATATCGGGAAGCCTTGTTGTATTCTTTTCACTAAAATTCATTTCTTCTTAATGAGACCGAATCATACTACCCAGGGCTCGTCTTACTACTTCATCAACCTGCTCATCAATGGTAATGTGGGTAGTATCTATTTCCATAGCATCATCTGCCTTTCGCAGTGGACTTTCCTTGCGCGTTGTGTCAATTTTATCGCGCTCCAGAATATTTTCCACAACATCATCAAGATCAACAAGCTGATCTTTGTCCAGCAATTCTTTTTGTCTTCGAAAGGCTCTCACCATGATATCTGCTGACATAAAAAACTTAAGATCAGCATCAGGAAATACCACTGTACCAATGTCGCGTCCATCCATAACAACGCCTTTTTCCTTGCCCATTCTACGCTGTTGTTCAACCATCGCTGTTCTTACTTCATGTATAGCGCTCACAGGACTTACACTTTCAGAAATGCGCATCTTACGAATATCTTTTTCGACACTCAACCCATTCAGAAAAGTTTCGCATCCACCTTTAGCAGTAATGTTAAAAGTGATATGAATATCTTTCAATGCTCTGCTAATTTCTTTTGGGTTGGTAAGCGAAATATGATGTTCAATAAAATACAAGGTTACCGCACGGTACATAGCACCCGTGTCAATATACTTGTAACCCAGAATAGTGGCTACTTCCTTGGCGGTTGTGCTTTTGCCACACGCCGAATATCCATCAATGGCGATTATAATTTTGCGCAGATTCATTAGCAATCTTTTAGTGGACAAGGAATTGGTTTACCAGGTTTTAACTTCTTGTTTTTATGACTGTGCGATGATGCGCAGGCACTCGCTAAAACTCCGGCAATTAAAATGATCAATGCAATATTTCTGACTTTCAACACGCTATTACTTTTCGGTATAAAAATATAAAATCTATCAAAACGATGGTTTCAAATTAGCTTTTTACGTTAATGGATTTCAGCAGAACTTACTTTGTTTTAATCGAATTGAAGTCTAATTTAAGAGAACTTATCCAATAGCCATTACAATGGAAACTACAGAAGAAGGAAAAAACGAGAAAACATTCAAAAACTTCGGTAAGAAGGTGGATGATTTCATGGTTGAGCTCAATGAAGCTGGCCAAAAGCTTCAAAAAGAATTCCATGAAAAATTTGAAGAATTAAAAGTTTCGGCAGAAAAACTTAAAAGAGAAGCCGAAAACAGTGAACGGTGGAAAGAAGTAGAGGAAAGCCTCAAAAAAGCTGGTGACGAACTGGGAAAAGCTTTTAAAGCTGCATTTAGCAAAAGAGATAATCAATAGCCCAAACTTCAAACTATTGACTATCTCCTAACAATATGTGATTGGAATCAAATCTTGGTCAATTTCCATTTGCCTCGTCGGAATATTGTAATCCCGATTATTGCCATCAATGTTTCTGCAAAGACTATCGCTACGTAAACACCCGTTGGACCATAGTCTAAAAGTTTTGCTAACAAATACGCCAGGGGAATCTGTACAACCCAAAATCCAAAAAGACTTAACAACATAGGTGTCAGCGTGTCACCAGCGCCATTAAACGATTGGTTGATAACCATGCCGTATGCATAGAAAATATAACCTATTGAAATAATCTGAAGACAACGTACACTAAATTCTTTTACAACCTCATCCGTTGTGAAGATGCTCACAATAAACTCCGCTGATGAAAAGAATATTACTGTAACTGTGCCTAAAAACAACATATTAAAAAAGCCTGCACGCCAAACAGATTTCTCTGCTCTATCAGGAAAACCAGCACCAAGATTTTGACCTACTAATGTTGCCGCCGCATTGGCCATTCCCCAGGCAGGAAGAATAGCAAAGATAATAATGCGAATACCAATAGTATAACCTGCTAATGCTGAGCTGCCAAACGTCGACATAATTCGCACAAGGAAAATCCAGCTTGCTGAGCCTATTAAAAACTGCCACGTTCCTCCTGCTGATACCTCTAATAATCGTACAATGACATTACTCTTCAATGCCCAGTTATTTGCGTGAATCTTAATTACACCTTTACCTCTATACAAATGATAGAGTTGAAACAAAACACCCGTGCAACGGCCAATAGTTGTAGCAATACCAGCGCCCTCCACACCAAATGCTGGTATCGGACCAAGACCATAAATAAATATTGGATCGAGTATGATGTTCATGATATTGGCTATTCCTAAGGAATACATGGCCAGTGATGCATCACCTGCACCACGGAAAATAGCATTGATCAGAAATAACATCATAATGCCTATGTTTCCTGTTATCATCCACGTTGTATACCCAGAGCAATTATTTATGATACTGTCTGATGCGCCCATGATACGTAGAATATCTTCTGAGAAGAACATACCAACGAAAGAAATAATCAATGAAAGACCAACGCTGAGATAGATAGCCTGAACCGCAGCAACACGTGCGGCATCATAATCTTTCTCTCCAACCCGACGCGCCACCATAGCCGTCGCTCCCATGCTCAAACCAATAGCAATGGAATAAATTAAAGTAAGTACCGACTCTGTTAAACCAATAGTGGCAACAGCATCATTATCATGCAGTCTGCTGACAAAGAAAACATCAACAACGGCAAACACTGCTTCCATTGCCATCTCAAGAACCATAGGCACTGATAACAAAAAGATAGCTCGATCTATACTGCCTTCTGTAAAAGACTGTTCTCCGCCTCGTATGGCAGTATTAAATAAAGAAAATAACGACTTTAACTTTGTAAAGAACTTCATAATTGAATTTATAAGGTAAATAGGAAATAATTGAAACAAAACCAGGAACTGGTTTTAGAAAAGCATTCGGAGCAAAACCGAATTTAGAATGTGAGAATCATAGGCATGAAAGTCTAAACAATTAAGCTTACGACAAAGCTGGTGAAAAGTTTAAATAGATTAAACAAAAAGGGAGTTCATGCGCTCCCTTTTATTTTAACATAGCCAATGTTATTAATTAATCATGGTGTATTGAACTAGCTCCTGATGTATTACATGTAAGCATGGGCGATCCTTTATAAACAATAGTACTTGCACCACTTGCCGATGCATGAAGCGAGGTTGTAACATCAACTTTCGCTTCACTGGCACCAGAAGCATGAACATGAGCATCTTCTGCTACCAGGTTAAAAGCACTTAACACAGAAGCGCCTGATACATCTACATCCATAGTTGCAGTTGCTCCTGTGATGTTAAGATGTGAAGCTCCAGAGACATCCAGATTCATGGCAGCAGCAATCATGTCTACTTGTGCGTACGATGCTCCAGATAAATAAAAATCAAAAGTGTTATTACTTGTTGAGAAACCTGAAATTTTAGAATCACTTGCTCCTGATAATTTAGCACTTAATAATTCAGGCATTGTTATGTAAAGATAAGTATCATGCTTGCGATTATGATTGTCATCATACTTCACAATCAATGAAGAACCATTTTTATAAACTTTCAGATCATCGAGGTTGCGAGCGTCGCCTTTGGCTGATATGCTAAAGTTATCACCTTTATTTACTTCAATTATAAAAGCGCTCCCTAATTCAAGCTTATCAAAATCAGTAATTGAAAATTGTCTCTCTGATCGCTGTAAAGCGCCAGGATCTTCTGTATAACATGAAGACAATAGTATGAAGCATGATAGAACGAGAACTAATGAGAGGATTCTGGTATAATACTTTTTCATAACTCATAATTTTATGTTGTTTGGAGTTATGACAATTGAAGTAAATCTTCCCCCCTAGTGTTCGAATAAAAAATCTAATCTTCCATTAAAATAGTTTTAGCATTTACAAACTCTTTAATACCAAGCTCTGATAACTCTCGTCCGTAACCGGATTTTTTTATTCCTCCAAAAGGCAGTCTTGAATCCGATCGCATAAGCGAATTAACAAACACAGCTCCTGCTTCAATATCTTTAGCTAATGTTGCTGCACGATCAAGATCTTTTGTCCAGATAGCAGCACCTAAACCATAGCGACTGTTGTTAGCAGTAATTATTGCTTCTTTCTCATCCTTAACTGTTATCACTGCTGCCAGCGGACCAAATGTTTCTTCATCAAAAGCTGGCATACCAGGTTGAATATGATCTAATAATGTTGGCAGAAAATTACATCCTTTGCGTTCTCCGCCTGTTAACATCCTGGCACCAGATTTAACAGAAGCATTCATTTGTCTTTCAAGTTTTTCAGCAAGATCAATACGTGCCATTGGGCCAGTCGTTACTTTTTCATCTAAAGGATTTCCTTGCTTCAAGGATTGGATGTTCTCATTAAATTGTTTTATGAATTCATCTTTAACAGCTTCTTCAACAATGAAACGTTTGGCTGCAATACAACTCTGACCTGCATTTTGCATACGCGATTGTGTTGCTACTTTAGCAGCCTTTTCTATATCAGCATCTTTCAATACAATGAAGGCATCACTACCACCTAATTCAAGTACGGAGCGCTTAATATTTTTTCCTGCCAGCGCGGCAACACTTGATCCTGCATATTCGCTTCCTGTCAATGTTACAGCCTGAACAATAGAATTCTGTATTATCCCTTCTACCTTATCCACATCAACAATAAGTGATTGAAATACGCCTTCAGGAAAACCTGCTTCACGAAAAATCTTTTCTATTGCTAATGATACCTGGCAAACATTAGGTGCATGTTTAAGCAAACCCACATTGCCTGCCATAATAGTAGGTGCCGCAAATCGCACCACTTGCCAGAATGGAAAATTCCAGGGCATGATTGCAAACACAGCACCGACAGGCTGGTACGCTACATAACTTTGTTTTGCCTCTGTCGCTATAATGTCATTAGCTAGCAAACGCTCACCATGTTGTGCGTAATAATCAAAAGCACCTGCACACTTCTCAACTTCAGCCCTGGCCTCATTAATAGCCTTACCCATTTCAAATGTAATGATGCGAGCATACTCTTCTTTATTCTGCCTCATAAGATTGGCGGCATTCATGAGCAATTGGGCACGCTTTGAAAAACTTTCTCTTCGCCAGTCTTTGTAGGCGATGGCAGCCAGATCTATCTTCTTTTGGAGAGATGAATCATTTAATATCTCAAACTCTGCAATAACGGATTGATCGTACGGATTGATTGATTTAAACATTGTTGTTTGATTTTAATAACAGTTAAACAAAAATCTCTGGAGCAGAATATATCCACTACCAACAAACCTTATTTTAACTTACGATTTATTAAAAAAAGTCTACTGAAATATTCGAGGTAATGATCTTATTTTATATCAACGGTCAGAAGCACTGGTCAATATTCTTCTTTAACATTAACAATTCTATAGCTATCGATTTAATAAACCACAAAACGCAGAGAACAAATCAGTGTCAATCTATTCTGAACGAGAGATAAGCATAAAAAAAGGCTGACATTTCTGCCAACCTTCTATTAGTTCGATATTCAAAAAAATTATCCGATTGAAATTCTCTTGAACTCAGCAACAGTCAAACCTTTAGTGATGCTGTCTAGGTACTGAGCAACAGTTTTTGAGTTATCCTTCACAAAAACCTGTGGTAACAATGTGCTTTCTTTGAAGAACTTCTGAAGCTTACCTTGAGCGATTTTCTCAACCATATTCTCAGGCTTGCCTTCAGCAATAACCATGTCTCTGGCAATTTCTAATTCCTTCTGAATGATCGCAGGGTCGATAGATTTTTCATCAACTGCAAGTGGATTCATCGCAGCGATTTGCATACCTACATCTTTGCCAGCGTCAGTAACATCTTTACCATTAACACCTTTTAATGATACCAATACACCAAGTTTAGAACCAGCGTGAATGTATGATACTACTGCCTCTCCTTTCATGTGAATGAACTCGCTCACTTCAATTTTCTCTCCAATTTTACCAACAAGTTCAACGATCTTCTCATTAAGAGTTAAATCGCCAGCTTTGATATTCAATAATGTTTCTTTATCTGCAGGTTTGTGAGCAAAAGCTGTATCAAGAATAAGTTTACCTAAGCTTTGGAATTCCTCATTCTTAGCAACGAAGTCAGTCTCGCAATTTAAAGCAATAAGAATAGCTTCTTTCTTGTCATCGCTAGACTTAACAAAAACAGTTCCTTCTTTAGCATCGCGGTCAGAACGTGATGCAGAAACTTTCTGCCCTTTCTTTCTTAAAATTTCAATAGCTTTTTCGAAATCACCTTCAGATTCAGTAAGGGCCTTTTTACAGTCCATCATACCGGCACCGGTCATTTGTCTGAGTTTGTTTACATCTTGAGCTGAAATTGCTGACATATCGTTAGGATTTTAGATTTTGTTTTTTGATTTAACTTTTACTTGATCTGGCCTTTATGTTAGGAAAGGCCTTAAAAAACTAAACACCGGCTTGTGACCGATGTTTAGTTCAGAAGTTATCATATTCTGATTACCTGACAGGGCAGGAACATCAGTGAGTAATTTATTAGTTTGCTTCTTCGACAGCTTCGTCTACTTTGCGCTTGTCGTCTTCATCTCTTTTCTGAGCTGCATCTTCTTTATCTTTCTTACGTTCAGATAAAGCTTCTTCAATTACTTTACCAATGTGGCTAGTGATAATTGAAATAGATTTGAATGCATCGTCATTAGCAGGAATCGGGAAGTCGACTCCTTTAGGATCAGAGTTTGTATCCACCATAGCAAATACAGGGATATTTAATTTCTGAGCTTCAGTAACAGCAATGTGTTCACGTTTTACATCAATCACAAAAAGAGCTGCAGGAAGTCTGTTAAGATCAGTGATACCACCTAACAGTTTTTCTAACTTAGCTTTCTCACGAGTGATCATCAAACGCTCACGTTTCGCAAGGTTATTGAAAGCCTCATCCTTCATCAACTTGTCGATCTGTGAAAGCTTCTTCAAAGACTTGCGGATCGTAGCAAAGTTGGTAAGCATACCACCCAACCAACGTTCTGTTACGAACGGCATGTTAAGACGTTTTGCTTCTTCTGTTACGATGTCTTTAGCTTGCTTCTTTGTTGCAACGAACATGATCTTACGACCAGAACGTACAATGTTCTTAAGAGCGAAAGAAGCTTCTTCGATACACGTTAACGTCTTGTTCAGATCTATAATGTGGATACCGTTGTTCTCCATGAAGATGTACTCTGCCATCTTTGGATTCCATTTGCGGGTAAGGTGACCAAAATGTACACCTGCATCCAATAATTCCTGATATGTTAATTTTTGAGCCATTTCTTTTTCGATTAACGCTTGCTAAACTGGAATCTTCTTCTTGCTTTTCTTCTACCGTATTTCTTACGCTCAACCATTCTGGAATCGCGGGTAAGAAGCCCTTCTTTACGTAAAGCAGATTTGTTTTCGCCATTGATCTCAACCAATGCGCGGGCAATACCTAAGCGAACTGCTTCGGCCTGACCTTTAATTCCACCACCTTCAACATTAACAGTTACATCGTATGAACCTTCAGCTTTAACAGTAGCAAAAGCCTGTTTTACTGTTGTTTGATGTATTTCAGACAAGAAATATACTTTCAGGTCTTTGTTGTTTACCTTGATCTCGCCGTTTCCTGGTTTAACATAAACCCGCGCGATGGAGGTTTTTCTTCTACCTATTGTGTTGATAACTTCCATTTATCAGAACTTTAATTCTTTTGGTTGTTGTGCTGTGTGCGGATGCTCTGCTCCGGCATAAACATGAAGACTGCGATAAAGTTCACGGCCTAATCTGTTTTTAGGTAACATACCTTTTACAGCATGTTCTACAAGACGCTCAGGGTGCTTAGAGCGAATAAGAGCTGGTGAATGCTCTTTCTGACCGCCTGGATAACCAGAGTGGGTGAAGAGAACTCTGTCAGTCCATTTCTTACCAGTCATCTTAACCTTAGCGGCGTTGATAACAATTACATTGTCACCGCAATCCACGTTAGGAGTAAAGCTAGTCTTATGTTTACCGCGTATAATACGGGCAACCTGGCTGGCCAAACGGCCCAATACCTGCGCCTCGGCATCTACCACGATCCAGTTTTTTTCAACTGTAGCCTTGTTAGCGTGTGTAGTTTTATAACTATTGTGATCCATCTTTTTGCTTAAAAATCAACAAAATACACCTTCTCTTAAAAAGGGACACAAAGGTAAATTGATAATGCCTGAAAAGCAAGTGCTTATCGAATTTTGCCGCTTTCCAGCTCAATTTAATTCAAAGAAAACTTCAAGTATTTAATTCTAACTGCCTGATCAGCGCCTGAATATCCTTAGGATATGGGGCGATAATTTTTTCCATCTTTCCTGCCAGATTCTGAAATTCCAGGGCAAAAGCATGCAGAGCCATACGTTTTAGCAAGGGTTGTTCGTCAGTAAATTTCTTCAGATTGAATCCTTTTTTCACTGATGAGAGAAAGAATGGCTTACCTCCATACATTTCATCACCGGTAATGGGTGCACTTAATAAAGAAAGATGAACACGTATCTGGTGCATACGCCCGGTTATGGGGCGACATTCCACTAACGTATAATTTCGATAAGACTTAAGAGATGTAAAATAAGTCTGGGCAGGTTTGCCATCGCGTTTGCTAATCTTAACCATACCATCATCCTGCTTCAAAATAGGAGCATCGACTAATTGATCCTGAAAATTATGAACCCCATCCGTTACAGCGTGATACGTTTTATTGATCTGGCGGTGTTCAAACTGCATGCTCATGTGACGATAGGCAGCAGGATTTTTAGCAATAGCCAATACACCAGAGGTATCTTTATCAAGACGATGGCATACCTGGGCGGTTTCAATGTATTCACGCGCCATGCCCAGCAGGTTTAATTTCTCATGTCTGTCTTCAAGTGTGGCTAAAAAGGGTGGTTTGTTCACAAGTACAAAATCGTCATCCTCCCAAAGGATAATATCCTTAAAGCTTATTTTAGTTTGTTTCAATCTGATTTAGTTTTTGGATGAATCCGAACCATCCATGACAGTGTCGGATTTAGCACGCGGCAATTTAAAACTAAATATGGAACCTTTGCCAGGTGTGCTTTCAACTTCGGCTTTTGTATTGTGGCCATCGAGGATATGCTTTACAATAGCGAGACCTAAACCTGTACCTCCTTTTTCGCGGCTTCGGCTCTTATCAACTCTATAAAAACGTTCAAAAATGCGAGTAAGGTGCTCTGCTGATATACCTTCGCCATGGTCGCGAACATTTACAGTGACATTTTTCTTACTCACATCAAAGCTTACCACAACCTCACCGCCATCATGTGAATGTTTAATAGCATTGGAAATGAGGTTTGTCATAACCTGATTTATGCGTTGCCAATCGGCAAAAACGAAAACTTTATGATGTGGGTCCTCAATTCGAAGTTTTACTCCATGTTCATCTGCTTTATCTTCAAATTGTTCAAATACCTCGTGAGTAAGCTTTTGGAAATCAAAGGCTTCAAAATGCATCTTGATCTGCCCTGTTTCAATATGTGAGAGCGTCAATAAATCCTGTACAAGGATATCAAGCCCATCCAGACTTTTAGCTGCCTTCTTAAGAAATTTCATACGAACAGCCTTATCATTGACAGCACCATCCAGCAGCGTATGAACAAATCCCTGGGCTGCAAAGATTGGTGTCTTCAACTCGTGAGAAACATCGGCTATAAACTCTTTTCTGAAAGCCTCCAATTTTCTGAGTTCATCAATTTCTTTTTGCTTCAGCGCCGCAAAGGAATAAATGTCTTCATTGATCTTTTTCAACGGATTGAGTGCGTTGGGCTTTTCTTTATCCAGGCCGGTTAATTCCTTCTTCTTAAGTTTTCCAACCAACTTATAAATCTTGTTAATCTCACGGAAGATAAGAAACTCCAGTACGACAAAGATGAGCAGGTAGGATACTGAGAAACTGATTAAAAATGCCACCAGCAGGGCGCTGAAGGCTACGCTCTCAAAAAGCGAAAGAAATAATGTTGTAATCAGGGCAATAAAAAGGGCCAATAAAAGGGCCAGTACCCTGGAACTATAAACCATGCACTAATTTAAAGAGAATTTATAACCAACACCCTTTACTGTGGTAATATAGTCTTCGCCAATTTTCTCTCTCACTTTCCGTATGTGAACATCAACTGTGCGGGCTAGCACATAAACATCGGTTCCCCAAATGTTCTGCAGAAGATCTTCACGACTAAAAACCTTATTAGGATTCTGAGCCAGGAAGTAAAGCAATTCAAATTCTTTTTTAGGAAGATTGATTTCTGCCTCTTTTATTTTGATAGTATAGCTGGTACGATCTATGGTGAGATCGCCAATAGTAATCAGTGTTGATGGAGAAACTTTCTTGGAATCACGACGGAAAAGTGCCCCGATACGACTCATCAGTGCCCGAGGCTTAATTGGCTTCATAATGTAATCGTCGGCACCCACGTCGAATGCAGCTATTTCGGAATATTCTTCAGCACGTGCCGTTAGAAATACTACGAATGTTTTTTGAAGTTCTGGCAATTCACGAATGAGACGGCAGGTTTCGACACCGTCAATTTTGGGCATCATGATATCGAGCAATACAAGGTCGGGAATAAATTTTTTGGCAATATCTACAGCCTTTACACCGTCTATTGCTGTCTTTACTTCGTATCCACTCTTCTCGAGGTTGTATTTCAGAAGTTCCAAAATTGGCTCTTCATCATCAACGACAAGCACTTTGTGCATTTGCTTGTTTCCCATAAGTAAATTTCTTTGGCTCAAAGTTAGCTATAAAAGTAGGCATTCGAAGCGAATTGCGGTTTCTTAACAATTCCTTAATTAGCTTAACATGGATTTTAAATTGGAGGTTCAGAACCCTCATGCGATATAAAAATCAGCGACCTTAAAAACATTCAAGCTCTTTTCATATTTTAAGGCTCTATTTTATGAGCAAATCTTCACTTAGTGTCTTTTTATTGGTCGTTATTAGCATTGCGGTGAAAGGTAATGACCGCACAGATAGCCTCATACAGTTGCTTAACAAGGAACTGGATAGAAAGGATATATACATCAACCAAAAACTTGAACGCATTCACAAATTAAGACTTGAAGCCGAAAATGCTCCGATTAATAATCCCAAAAAACAGTTTGATCTTTATAACAAGCTCTACCACGAGTATAAATTTTTTCAATATGATTCTGCTTTTGCGTATGGTCGCAAACTTCTGCTTACGGCCTATCGTTTGAAAAATCGTTCGCTCATTGACTATGCCCGCACCAAGCTGGCTTTCATTTTTATTTCGTCTGGTATGTTCAAAGAAACTCTGGACTCAACATCAGTTATCAATGTTAAAAATCTACCCGACAGTTCTAAAGTCAGTTTCTATTGGGTGATGTCGCGCACATACTCCGATCTTAATAATTACAACAAAAGGTCATTTTACCAGAAACAATATGCAGCACTTTGCACGCAATACATAGACTCGGCACTAGCTCTCACAAACCCTGCGTCATCTTACTATCTCTATCTTGTGGGCGCTAAGCATCTTCGAGAAGGCCGTTACCCGCAAGCCCTCGAAACAATAACACGATTGCTAAAGATGAAACTTACGTTGCATGAAATCGCCGGCGACTATTGTGATTTGAGTATGGCAAATTATATTTTAAATGATCATGAAAAAGCAATTCAATATGGAGCGCTCTCATCAATAGCCGACATCCGTTCTGCAACACGCGAAACCGTAGCTATGTATACTCTCGCTAAGTTGCTCTATGAAAAAGGTGATACAAAAAATGCTTACCGCTTTATAAAGCAGGCACTTGAAGATGCCGAGTTTTACGGTGCCTTGCAACGCAAGGTGGAGATCAGTTCCATTCTTCCGGTTATTGCAGCTTCTGAACTTAATGAAGTGGAGTGGCATCGTAAAATCTGGTCACAATTTGGTATTGCCATATCCTTATTTAGTCTTGTTGTCATAGCGTTTGCCTTTATTATCTTCAAACAACTTCGTAAAATTCAGCAAGCTGATATTCGCATCAATAACATTAATCATAAGCTTGTTGAAGCTAACAAAATTAAAGAGGAGTATCTTGGATATTATTTCACGGTTACATCCGATTATCTCACCAAGATTGAAGACTTTAAAAAATCAATTAACAATAAACTTCTTAATAAAAAGTACGATGATATCAGGTTAGTGCTTAATAACATTCATCACCAGAAAGAACGCGAAGACTTATACCGAAGCTTCGATGAAGTGTTTATAAAATTGTTTCCCGATTTCGTGAATAATTTCAATACGTTATTTAAACCTGAAGATAAATTCATTCTCAACGACAACCAGATTTTAAATACCGAGCTTCGCATATTTGCCCTGATACGAATGGGAATTAATGATAGTGAAAAGATTGCCCGTATACTTGACTATTCGCTCAATACAATCTATACGTATAAAACCAGGGTAAAGAGTAAATCCATCATACCCAATGAAGAATTTGAGAAACGAGTTATGGAGATTAAATCGGCGTGAAAAGATTTAATACATTCAAGTCTCAGATTTTTGAATTGAAAACGGAGTTTTAATATTGATGCCGCAAACTAGATCGATTTCTTTGAGAAAACATACTTATCACTCAACAACTTATCAATGGCATTGCGTGTTATCTGTTTTATAGCATCGCCTGAGCTACCACCCATTCCTGAATTTGAACACCAATCTGTACTAGAGGTATTTATAATTACACCTGATGATGAGGTCTTCTTCATTACAAAGAAAGTACCGTATGTTTCATTTACTCTAAATCCAATATCAAAACCGATAAGTTCTGCCTGATCAACGTTCATGGCCACTTTATCAAGAACTGGAAATCCATCAGAGTCGAAGCCACTTATCGGGGCACCATCCCATTCTGTTGTTGGTACAGAAATAATGTCTCCTTTCTTTAGATTCAAACCTTCTAGAAGTGGAGAGTCTGGTGAAGTGATTTTGTAACCATTCCATCCATTGTCAGCTTTTAAGCCATAACCACCACGAGGAAAGTCGGCGCCAATACTGGAAACTATAGGATATTGAAGCTTCGGATTATCCCAGTTGATTGTTTCCAACAATGGGTCACTAATAGGATCCTTCGCCTGTTTATAGCAAATCAATTGTTTATGCTCATCCTCTGAATATCTCACCTGCCACCACATCGTATTGCCAGAGAGAACCAGAGCATGCTTGCCACCATCAACAAAAGCATCAAAGTTTATTCTGGCTTTACGGGTCCAGTATTCATTATGACCCACAACAACTAAAATCTTGGCATTCTCTATGGAAGAAAAATCCTCCAGGTCGCTGTCGGCTAAGTAGGAGATCTTTACAGATTCCAATTCGTGAAACCAAGTCATACATTGAGCAGAAAAAGATTGTATCCCCATCGGACGAAGGAATGAAACAGCTGTTGGCTTATTGTCTACGCTATACAAACTTTTTCCTCCACTTAAACAATATGCATTTACTGTATTGGAGGGATAAACAATGGCAAGGTCAACCTCCTCTTTAGTTTTAATAATGAAAGGAATTGAATTTTCAATCTGATACATGCCGCTCTTTACATCTTTGGGGATATTAAATTGTACCGTAGGTGTATAACCGTAACCATTTACTGAAGGATCTGACGAATTCATTTGCTGTACTACAAGCGGCGATGCAATTGAAAATGCTACTCTCCCATCCATACCATAAATATCAAGTCTGCATAAATCAACAGCTTTTTTAGTTTGCAGATATGCTACTATTTTCTCATCTGGATAATAAGAAGTTTTATCAGTGTATCCATCTACAATTTTCAGGTGACATAATTCAGAAGGTAGTGTACCTGGATTGGGATTAGGAATTGGTGTTGGTGTATCGTGTTCAGAACAAGAATATAAAAACAAGGTAGCTATCAGGCTGAGTCTTTTCAGCGTAACCAATGATGCGAGTCTTTTCTGCATTTCCAATTAGATATAGCAGGCAATTTGAAACAATTCTTTGAATTAAGAAAATAGAATGAACATAAGTAAGAAAATTATAATGTTAAATTATTTGGATCTGCTCTTCAAGATGTACATCATATTTATTGAGACTACTTTAATTATATAATTGAGAGTTTGTGTTCTTTTCCCCAGAAGTTGGCAAAAGCTTCTGCTGCTTCCTTTAATAAACGTTGCGATAGTTTACGTTCAGAAACAAGTGAGGTGATCTCCACCTGCATTTGACTTTTTGATTCAGTGCGTTTCCATGTTCCTGATACCTGGCCGTCAACCAGCAATGTTGGTTTAAAAATACCATTACCAGTTTGCTTCATCAAAGCAGGAGCTATAACATGCGAGCGATCACGATAACCAACAGTGTACTCATCATATGCAGGCAATATCACAACGGATTTTAATGCTTTTGGTTTGAGTGGCATATCAGCTGCAAACCAATGGGTCTGTTCTTGTATAACTCTACTATCAAGAAACTGTTTATTTATCTCAATACTCTTCTTTGCATCTTTTAAAGTCAATCCGCTCCACCACACAAAATCCTGAACAGTAGCGAGACCACGACTAATAAAATAGCGTTTACCAAGTTCAGCAACAGCTTCATCACATTCTATTATTGTTGTTGCAGGTACGCGTTCGTCCAGTAATGCATAGGTGAATTGTTTACCAAGGCGCTTGCCGCTACAGATGATGCCATCAATCTCTGCTTCCATCAACAAAAGACCAAGACGAATATCGTCTGTATTGATTTTTCCTTTTGCAAGATTTGCTTTCAACACCTCACGTGTGAGATGCTTCCCTCCTTCTAACGTCTTGGTTATAATTTTTTTACTTCGCTTTAATACGGCTGCATCAATATCAAACTGACGATGATGGCCTTTGCTAAGCATTCTTATTTTCGGTGCGGTTAATTTCAGCATCCAGCGAATATCTTCAGGCGAAACAAAATGCCATGTGGGACGAAGAACGTGTGTACGTAAAATCTTTCCATCATTAAAATCTTTTTCAATGGCAGCGTCTGTAATACCTTTTATCCTATTGCCAATGGCCCATTTAGCACCATAGTAATCTTGAGATTGTATACAACCCATATAGGAAACCAGATCATGAACAGATTTGAATGATGACTCAAGCAAACCCTGATTTAACATACGGAAGTAGGCAATGGATTGATTTGTCATGATAAAACGATTGGTGCAATTATAATGCTATGTTATGCCTTAAAATAAAAAGATTTTTGCATTTACACGTAATCATATTTATCAACTATCACAATAAAATTTTTTGCGAGTCGTCTTTTGGCTTAAATGCTTAACAGCTTCATTTTACTTATCTTTAAAAGTAATTGAGATTATGAATACTCCGGGAATAAGCGTAATTATCACAGGTGCAACAGGCATGGTTGGAGAAGGTGTATTACATGAATGTCTTCATAGTCCGGCGATAGCATCAGTTCTGGTTGTTAACCGAAAATCTGTCGGCATATCTCATCCCAAGCTAAAAGAAATTATCCATACTGATTTCTATAATCTCTCTCCTGTAGAATCACAACTTTCAGGTTACGATGCATGTTTCTTTTGTCTTGGCGTATCATCCATTGGCTTAAAGGAAGAGGCATACACTAAACTAACCTACACGTTAACAATGCATGTTGCCGAAACATTAAACAAACTGAACAAGTCTATGACATTCTGTTATGTTTCAGGTGCAGGTACTGATGACACAGAGAAAGGTAAAAGCATGTGGGCACGAGTAAAAGGTAAGACGGAGAATGATCTCATGAAATTGTCTTTCAAGAAAGTCTTTGCTTTCAGACCCGGATTCATAAAACCAATTAAAGGATTAACAAGAGCCCATCCATTCTACAAATATGTACTGTGGATGTATCCACTTGGCAGAGCTTTATTTCCCACGGGTTTCTGCACGTTGCAAGAGTTGGCACACGCCATGATCTACACAGCAACTGTTGGTTATGATAAATCTGTATTGGAAGGAAAAAATATTATCGAATTAGGAAATAAATTTCAAGATAAAATTTCAGGAGTTAACCAGGAATCTGAAATTTTTGCACGATAATTTTTAATGAATCCGCTTGCGTGTCCTACCCTTCGCATCAACCTGGTAGGCTTTCCATTTCGTCCATTGATTTGTCGTCCTCTCCCCTCTATTGTGACCTGCATTAGCTCTGACTTCTGCCTGATGAGCTTTCCATTTCTCCTGCTGAGCACATAAAATATAAATTCATAAACCCGCTCAGTGAATATCAGCAGACTTATGAATTTATATTTTCACATGAATCCTTATAATAATCAGGATATTGATCTGTACCTGGGCAATTTACGAGCTGGTGATCGTAGAAAATTATAAGCCTGATTTAAGGCATCAAGTATTTGAGTAATGTACTCTTTATGCGTACTGACAACTGCGTTCTTTTCACCTTCGGCTGTAGCTATGCGTACAGCATAACGCTCTCTCAAAAGTCCGATGATTAGAATTGCAATAACAGCAAGTACTGAGCCTACAATAATCATAGCCGTTGTAGTTGTTATTGTATAAATGCCTAACGTAAATTGTTGCTTAACAGATTCGGGTGTCAATTTAAAAACGCCACATATTGCAAGAGCAGCACCAATCAAAAATAAAAGTATGGCTGGTATTCTTTGCGGCCTTATAATAGCTAATCCATGTTTGGTAATACCGTTCAGATTGTAAGAACTATTTTTCACTTGTAGTGTAGTGTCTGTAACAACAACGGTGTGACCATCTGTATACAAAACCTTATTAGGAATCATAACTTTAAATTTTTAGTGTATAGCAGATTAAACGTGGTAAGAAATCTACCGTTCTTGTATTTGTTTAAAACGTCGATGAACAGCTGATAAAAAACACGACACGTTGATGGAATAAGATGAGTAATAAAATCTACAAAAACGGATGTTTCTCTGCCAGATAATTGATATATGCTTTCAGATTACCATGAAACCTGTTGTTGTAAACATCCCAGAACTGATCTTGCTTGGCCTGGTATCTTCTGAAATTCATGAAGTATGCATTGTTGGGTAATTTATCTTTAAATCTTTTCGAGGGCTTATCTTGAATACTGAGTGTTAATGTATCTAATGCATTTACAATTTTTTGAATCATCATCTTCTTTAAGCGAAGTTTCTGATCAAGTGGATCTGTTTCTTTCATCGTATGATAAAGACTATCCAGCACAGATGCACCGTGCAACATGTGATTAACATATACCAGATAATCTTTATCTTCACCAATATAGGTTGTATATTCCTTGCTCGTTATTCCATAATTCGAAATCAAAAACTTTTCAGTACCACGATCTCCAATGAAGGACGCCAGATTTTCATTGAAGTCAACACTGTCTTTAATAAATATTGTAGCGTGCGACATTTCATGAATGATAAGATTCGCCAAATCTCCTTCACTGCGTTCAAGCATTTTACTAAGAATAGGATCTGTAAACCAACCTAATGTTGACCAGCCACCAGGATTGCGAATGCTTACATCAAATCCTTCTTTTTCCAGTTCATTTTTAAGATCAATAGCTTTCTGTTTTTCAAAGAAGCCTTTATATGGAACAGCACCAAGAATAGGGAATGTCCATTCTTTAGGTTTCAACATGAAAGGTTCACTGGCAGTAACAACCCACATCAATTCTTCACCTTTCTGATCATATAGTGTTTTATAGTTCTCTGTATCTTTTAATCCTAAAGAATCAATAGCATACTTTCTTACTTCACCAATAAATCTGAGTCGTTGCTTGAGTGAATCTGGAAAAGAAGGATCGCTTAAATATGTAGCAACAGGTTTAGCATTCCACACAATATTTAATTGTCCTTTAGCCTGTTTATAACCATAGCTCACCAGATCCCAATAGACAATAACCAGAACCAGTATAATAACCAGTAATCCCAGTAATGAACGCTTAATAATTTTACCTGCTTTGCCTGGCATGAAGAAGAAAGAATCGGTTATAGTAATTAAAATAAAAGCCGTACGAATACTCAATAGCTTTTGAATATGTATCATAAAATGGCTCGGCTCGTAAGGTAAAATTCAAACCATCGGCCACCTTAACATCATAAAGAAAACGAAGCATAAAAATTTCACGTTGCTTGTCAATGCGTTCCGGACGTTGCTCTGATCTAGAAGGATAAAAGCCTCCACCATTGAAGGAAAGAAATTTATCGCTATGCCAGTAGCTTCCCATCACTGTTAACCCAAACGAAGTTGTTATATATGGATTGATGTAAACTCCCCAGCCATCTTTAAAATATTGACTACGTGCAGATGATTGTTCAACGTATCGTGCGACATAAGATTTTAAACCCCATTCTCTTATAAATGCAGTTGATGCGTGTTTCAATGTAAGCCCTGTAGCACCATTGAATAATTGTTTTACTGGATCAGGATTATTATCGATCTGTCCGCCCTGATGTTGAATGAGTAATTGAAGTGGAAATTCAATGCTAGTGTTTCCTTTCTTCCAAATTCTTTTATTTAATGATAGCCCTCCCAAAAGTTTTTCCTGGTCGGGATCATTATTGTAAATCATTTTCTGCCAATCAACCCAGATATCAAGAAATAAACCATCTTTAATCCATTGTGTTTGAATTCCATTTTCCAATCGCTTATTCAACACACGCTCAAAGTCATAAAGTGGTTCAATGAGTTGGTGATTGAGACTACCTTCAAGCGTTCCGAAAATAAAATTGAAATTATCTTTTCTCACATTCAGCGACAGTGTTGGTACTGTCTGCGAATATTCGGTGTTACCAAAATCTTTTTGCAGATAGACTCCGGCATCAAGTCGCACGTTTTTGCTGATATGGTAAGACAAGTAGGGACTGAGTTGATAGCCAAACAACGTATAGCCATCAATGGTAGTATTAAAATATTCGTTGTTTTTTCCGAAGCCAAGAAAATGTAAACCTAAAAAGAGTTTACCAGAATCTGCTGCCTCTAACACCATACGATTTTCAAACGCCTTGTTATTGAGCTGTGCCTGCACGTAAAGATTCTGAAAGCCCAGAAGAATGATCAATAAAAGCAGATATATTTTAGAGTCAGTTTTGGGCATGCAGATCAAAAACTTTTTTAATTGGCAAGCAAGATACTTCGTCAACTTTAAACCTTCAAAACTGTTAAAACAAAGCGATCAGAAGCGCTTACCATCCAATGTTAGTATAAATAACATTCAACTGGAAAAATACCTTTCTCAAAAAAGCCTTTTTTATGGTGAATCGCGTGACAACTAGTGTCGCGCTTCTCTAAACTATTTTTTAATTTGAGAGTGTATGTCGTAATTTGAACCATCTTGAATTTGTAACTATTATACAGCTATATGAGTGACGCGAAAGAAAAACTAAAAGCCCTGCAATCAACCCTTGACAAGTTAGAAAAGACATACGGAAAGGGAACGATTATGAAATTAAGCGATGAGAAGGTGATGGATGTTCCCGTCATCTCTACGGGCTCGCTTGGATTGGACATTGCCCTTGGCATTGGTGGAATTCCGAAAGGAAGAGTAACAGAAATTTATGGACCTGAATCCTCTGGTAAGACAACTTTAACGATGCATTGTATTGCCGAAGCTCAGAGAAAAGGTGGCCTCGCAGCATTTATTGATGCAGAACATGCCTTTGATAAAACATACGCTGAGCGTTTAGGTATCGACACTGAAAATCTTCTGATATCACAACCTGATAATGGTGAACAGGCTCTTGAAATTGTTGATCACCTGATCCGCTCTGGTGCTATTGATATTATTGTTATTGACTCTGTTGCCGCCCTGGTTCCTAAAAGCGAATTAGAAGGCGAAATGGGTGATAGCAAAATGGGATTGCAAGCTCGCCTGATGTCGCAAGCCTTAAGAAAGTTAACCGGAACAATTGCCAAGACAGGTTGTGCCTGTATCTTCATTAACCAGTTGCGTGAAAAAATTGGTGTTATGTTCGGTAACCCAGAAACTACTACTGGTGGTAATGCTTTGAAGTTCTACGCCTCTGTACGTTTGGATATTCGCCGTATTGGGCAGATTAAAGAATCTGCTGATGATATTACCGGTAACCGTGTTAAAGTAAAAGTTGTTAAGAACAAAGTAGCCCCTCCATTCAAAGTTGTTGAATTCGACATCATGTATGGAAAAGGTATTTCAAAAGCTGGGGAGATCATTGATCTGGGCGTAGAGCTTGATGTGGTTCAGAAATCAGGATCATGGTTCTCATACAATGGAAATAAATTAGGCCAGGGCCGCGACGCCGTAAAACAATTGATTGAAGATAATCCGGAGTTAATGGAAGACTTGGAGAATAAGATCAAAGAGAAGATCGCAGGACCAGATGCAAAGAAAGTACTCGTTGAAGAGAAAGAATAAAATCTCTTCGCATCTGAAATAAAAAAGACGTTAGTAATTGGCTAACGTCTTTTTTTATGTTCTTATCAGGAACTAAGCCCGAATTGCTACAACAGGATCAAGTCTGGCCGCCATGGCAGCAGGAACAATCCCCGCAATAAGACCAATAACTGACGACACTGTTAAACCAAGCACAATATTTTTAAGGGTGAGTACTACAACCAGATCTCCCATAGGAATAAATGTAATGAGATAGACAAAGAATAATCCTGCAAGACCACCAATCAGACTTAAAAAGATCGCCTCAAACAAAAATTGAAACAGGATGAAGAAGTTCTTTGCTCCCAGTGATTTCTGAAGTCCTATAATAGAAGTTCTTTCCTTCACCGATACAAACATAATGTTTGCAATACCAAAGCCACCAACAAGTATGGAGAATCCACCAATGACCCAGCCTGCAATACCTATAACATCGAATATTCCGGTTACAACATTAGCAATTGCCTCCGGTCTGTTCATAGCAAAGTTGTCTTTTGTAGTAGGACGTAATCCACGTTTAGTTCTAAGCATACCTCTGATTTCATTCTCCAGCATAACCAAGCCAACGTCACTATCTTTGCCTTTAACCCCTATTCTTGACGTTAATTCAAAAGGTTCACCGGTACCAGTCTGGTAAAGTTTTCGAAATGAGTTATAGGGAATAATGGTAGCGTAATCCTTGCTCGGTGTACCTAAGAAGCTTTGGCCTTCTTTTTTAATAACACCAATAACAACATACTTGAAGTCCTTAACTTTTATTGTTTTACCGATGGGTTCTTCATCATTTGGGAACAAAGCTTTAGCTACCTCATAGCCAATGATCGTAACATTTCTGCCTCGTTCTACCTCATCAAAATTAAAGTAACGACCATTCTCTATGTTAACTTCAAAGATATCATCATACCCATGCCCACCTCCTACTAATCGTACTTGTCCAATACTATTACTTTCTCTTTTTACAACAGAGTTACCCTTACTGGCGAAAATGGCTATGCCGTTCTGGTATTTTAAGTTGGCCTGAAGGTATTTATACTCATTATAAGAAGCATTGGGGCGCTGCCAGAAATCCCACCAACGGTATTCACCATCGGCATCAGCTATGAAAGGCCATTTTTCGAGGTAAATAACGCCTGTCCCTAAGAAATTAAGACTGTCTTTGATATTTTTTTCCAGTGAGTCAACGATAGTAAGCACCGAAATGATGGCAAAAATCCCAATTGTGACTCCAAGAAGTGATAAAATAGTACGTAACAAATTGGACTTCAGAGCTCGCCACGCAAAGCGAAAGCTTTCAAAAATGAGGTATAGTGTCTTCATCTCGCTTTTAAAACGGAGTTTACAATGCAGTGTGTCGCCCGAAGGGCAGCTAAATTACTGTATTAAGACTCATTTTGATAGTTTTTTGTTACAGCCTTTAAAATCCGCTCTTCCTGTTCGCAAATCATAAATATTGCCTTATTTTTGCAACCTTATTTAAAAATACCCTTGATTGGGCAAGTCTTGCACTAATAATTATGAAGCTATCTGAATTCAAATTTGAACTCCCACAAAACCTTATTGCATTAAGACCCGCCGAGAATCGTGATGAGTCACGGTTAATGGTTGTGCATAAGGACAGTGGTAAAATTGAACATAAAATATTCAAGGACGTTGTTGAGTACTTTGATAAAGGCGACGTTCTGGTTGGTAACGATACAATGGTATTTCCTGCCCGTCTCTATGGACGCAAAGAAAAGACAGGAGCCAAAATTGAAGTCTTCTTATTGCGTGAACTTAATGCCGAAATGCACCTTTGGGATGTGTTAGTAGACCCTGCCCGTAAAATTCGAGTTGGTAACAAGCTCTACTTTGGCAATGGCGATTTAGTAGCCGAGGTTATTGACAACACCACATCACGCGGCCGCACGATTCGCTTTCTCTTTGATGGTGACTCTGAAGCTTTTGATAAAGTTGTTGAAACGTTAGGTGAAACTCCACTTCCAAAATATATCAAACGCAAAATTGAAGCTGATGATAAGGAGCGTTTCCAAACCATCTATGCTAAAAATAAAGGTGCTGTGTCAGCTCCAACGGCTGGTCTTCACTTCACGCGTCAACTCTTGAAACGTCTCCAGATAAAAGGTGTTGAACTTTCATATATCACACTCCATATTGGCTTGGGCACATTCAGACCTGTAGATGTTGAAGATCTTACCAAACACAAAATGGATTCAGAAAACTTCATTGTGGGTAATGATGTGGTGAATACTGTGAATAAGGCTCTTGATAACAAGAACCGTGTTTGCGCTATCGGTACAACCTCCATGCGTTCACTTGAATCTGCGGTATCAGCAAATAACAGGTTGAAACCAAAAGAAGGCTGGACAGATAAGTTTATCTTCCCACCTTACGATTTCAAGATTTGTAATGCCATGATCACAAACTTCCACATGCCTGAATCAACTCTATTGATGATGGCAGCTGCCTTTGGTGGATACGAAGTAGTAATGGAAGCTTATAAAGTTGCCAAGAAGGAAAAGTATAAGTTCCTTACGTATGGTGATGCTATGTTGATTATCTAATAAGCAGACAAAAAAGTATTTTTAATGAAAAGCTTCAGTAAACTGAAGCTTTTCTATTTTTATAATGGTTCATCTATGAAAGAATACGCCATCAT
>DATCRE010000026.1:0-2684 GCA_036569145.1 Cyclobacteriaceae bacterium | reverse complement strand
ACGTATGAACAGATTGCCGCCAGTGGCGGAGGCATTCTAAACTCTGCTAAAAAACTACAGGCATGTTCTGAAGATGAGCTCTTTGAACGTTCCATGATTCGTGTGAATGACATCATTAAATCAGGAACAGGAGCAATAGAGATCAAGAGCGGTTACGGACTGACAACTAAAGATGAAGTGAAGATGTTGCGCGTAGCCAGGCGTATTGGGCGTGAAACTCCACTCACTGTTAAAACAACTTTTCTTGGTGCGCATGCTGTGCCTTCAGGCATGAGTAAGGCTGATTACATCAATCTTATCATCGAAGAAATGATTCCGGTTGTTGCCAATGAAAATCTGGCTGACTACATCGATGCGTTTTGTGAACAGGGCTTCTTTACGGTAGATGAAACAGAGCGGATTATTGAAGAAGGAAAACGCTTTGGCATGAAGCCACGCATTCATGCTAACCAGCTTCATCGCTCAGGCGGCGTACAGCTTGGTGTTAAAACAAAAGCCCTGAGTGTTGATCATCTCGAAAATATTGGTGACGAAGAAATTGAGGCTTTAAAGAATAGCAATGTTATGCCTACAACATTACCCGCAGCAGCATTTTTTCTAAACCTGCCTTTTACTCCCGCACGCAAACTTATAGATGAAGGTTTACCTTTGGCAATAGCATCAGATTTTAATCCGGGAAGCTCACCGAGTGGAAACATGCCACTGATGATTTCCCTTGCCTGCATTAAAATGAAGATGACTCCCGAAGAAGCTATTAACGCCTGCACGATAAACACTGCAAGCGCTATTGAACTTCACAATACACATGGCAGCATTACTAAAGGTAAAGTAGCGAATGTCTTTATATCCAAGCCCATGTCCTCCGTGGCTTTTCTTCCCTACGCCATTGGCAGTAACTTGATTGAGACTGCTATTTTGAATGGAAAAATAATTGATTGAGAGTACGTCGGCTTAATCATCTCCTCGATGAACAGGTGCAATGAATTCAAAATGATAATAGTATCTTTTGAAGATATAGATTGCTTCAATTAGATAGATGCAAGCCAACAATCCCATAGGCACACTGAAAAGAATTGCAACAACAGAACCCATTATAATGAAAAAAACAAAGCGCATGTGTTTTTCCATATCAATGTGATGCCGATATAGATGAGTATAATAAATAAGCAACAGGCTTATGCAAAATAGAATTGATGACAAGAACGTAAGGAGATGAAGGTTTGAAGGAAAGTTATGAATGAGTAAACTGAATTCAGGCAGACAAAGAAATATAAAGGTTACTATAAAATAAACAAGACGCCTCCATAAACTAATTGGAAGATTCCTTAAAATAACAAAGTGAACATTCTCAAACTGATGAAACTGAAATGCCAGGGATGCATTGGCAGAGAAACCAATAGAAATTCCGAGGCCCAATAACCGTGCATCGTAGTTCTCTGTCTTATAAAAGAAGAGAACGGTATATAAAACCACACAGCTAAAAAGTTTGGAGCCAACAAACGTAACCAAATCATTTCGAGAAATCCACTCAATAAAAAATTGATAAAAAGTTTTCTTAAAACGATTATCAAAATATCTCTTCAATGAAGAAACTCGCTTTTCCTGGTTAGGATTATTAAGCTCTCGAATCAATATGACAGTGCTCCATGTCAACAGTAACATAATCGAGATTACAACATAAATTATGGAGAAGTACATGTTTTTACTCCATGCCATGACGATCAGAAAAACAGCATATAGTAAAAAGGGCATAAGTTGTTCTATGATAATAGCAACGATGGATGATGTTTGTGCTGAAATTTTGATTAATGAAAAATGAAAAACGAATTCATTTTGTTGTAGCTGTAATACACTTCTATTGAAGAGAATGACCTTCCAGGTATAAAGTGTCCAAAAGCTTATCGGAATAGTTAGTAGCAGGGGTGAGCTAACAAAAAATTGTGCTAAAGCCTTATGTTCAATCCCACTCATAAAACCAAAACACAGTCCACCAATCAACAGAAAAAATGAAGCATTATGCTGATAGAATTCAACAACAAATACTTTTGTGAGTATAGAAGTTATTGTTTTCAAATGGCAAGAAATTCTTTGTTCATGATTTTGAAAGTCCCTACGATTTCAAGCGTACTATTCTCTATGATTTGGTGCGATGAAATAAGAAATGTAACGTTACTGGTAGTGCGGATAAGTTGAAACAGATGGTCACGTGTTTGTTCATCGAGCGTGATCAAGGGTTCATCCAGGATAATAACTTTTGGATTGCCAAGAAATGTTAATGCCAGTGAGAGCTTCTTCGTCATACCGCTACTGTACGTCTCACATGCTTTTGTAAAAAACGAATCTATTCCAAAGTGCTTCACCAGAAAATTCTGTTGCTCGGCTGTAGAACCTTTGGCCTTTCCAATAAAATGAATCAGATCTTTAGCTGTTAAAAAGCCAGGGTAAAGAGGTTCAGCTTCTCCGTAATTTACTCGCATCCTATACTCTACTGGATTACTTTTAAGGTTAATAGAATCGTCGAATGTAATTTCACCATCGTGTGGGAGCAGACCAGCCAGTGATTTGAAGAAAGAAGTCTTACCAGAACCGTTCTCTCCTTTGATCCAATAGACGCCAGGTAGTAAATGCATTTCCGCAACATTTATTACCGCTACGCCATTATAATGTTTAGAGAAGTTTTTAAT
>DATCRE010000025.1:0-8742 GCA_036569145.1 Cyclobacteriaceae bacterium | reverse complement strand
GAGCAGGGTAGTGGAGGCACCATTTTTATACCAGTAATAATGTTCAAATCCATCAGGTCCGGTAAGCGTAGCGTTTTTGTTGTTGTTAAGATCGGACAATACAATTGTTCCTGTTTGTTTTACGACTGGTACATCTGGTGTTTTTTCACTTATTGTTACAGGGTCTGACCAACGATTCCATTGGGCCTCCGTTGGATTACCAGAGATGCGACTGAAACGAGCTCTGTACACTCCCGGAATATTTGCCATGTATTGATAGCCTGTTGCACCGGCTATAACTTGACCGTCACGTTCCCATTGATAGGCAGGAAATCCTTGTGACAACGTAAGATTAACACCTGCTCCAGTTGTTCCGCAGATATTAGGGTTGTCAAACGGAACGTGGATATTTGCTTTGTTGTGCGATAAAATCCATGTAAAGAAATCCGGTTCTGCATAGGCAGTATTCCATGTACCATGTCCAAGTGTTGGATAAACAGTATAGCGTGCAATACCTCCTGCTTGTCTGAATTTTTTCACAAGTGAAGCACTTTGACTTGGTGTAACTTGTGTATCCTGGCCTCCTTGAAATACCCATAATGGTATATTGGCAACACTATCATATTCAAGACCTTGTTGATAGTCAAGACCAGACATTGTTAATGCACATGCCCAAAGCCAATCGGCCATGTTCATGGCTTTGTAAACCCCTTGCCCTCCAAGAGACAATCCATGAATATATATTCGATTAGGATCTATATTAAGTTGCTTAACCAGCAGTCGAACAATGCGTATAGCATAGCTAAGATCAGAGCTTCCAGAATTATCATTTCCCCATGCGTTCACGTTTTGAGGATACAACAGAAAACCGGGAAACGCACGTCCATCCAATGTAACATTATCCGGTTTTTTTGTACCGGCAAGTACAACCGAATTAAGATGGGTTTGACCGCCATTAACCAGTACGTTATCATTGTTTAGAAATCTCGAATCAGTGCCTGGTATCGGAGTTCCGTTTACATCACAACCATTATTCGTTCCGCAGTAACAAGTGCCATTCCAGCAGTTTCCTCTTTCGCCTCCACCGTGTAGAAAAACTATAATTGGATAGCCGGGCTTATAAGTCGGATCCCATCCCGATTTATCGGCTTTGCCTCCTGGGTATAGTAATCTATAGTTCATCCGGAAGAGCCAATTGGAGCCACTTTTTTGTTTTAAGGTTCCTTCAGTAAAGGGACTGGAGTCCCAGGAAGTCATATCGTAATAGGTATTGGTGCCTCGCCAGCTAAATGTTCCAGGGAAGAGCTTAAAATTGGTCAGATTTACGTTTGCAGTGTCCTTATTTTGACTAAATGCATTAAAAAATAGGCTAAAGATTAAAAGAGAAACGCCAATTAGTCTTTTCATAGTTTGAGAAGTAGGATTAAGGCCAGATCTGATATCAAAATGTACAAGAGCGCAACACAACTATCACACCATGTAATTTTTAACAAACAAAGGTAATAAAAAGCCTATCGTCTACCTTAAAAATGAGGTATAACTAATATTAAAATAGGGTTAAAGGCTAGTCCAGTATCATTTTGGAGTTTTCTATTCCAAAAATGAGACACGTATGATTAATCTCGTTATTTGAAATCGATTCCAATGAGAGAATGGTCATGAGATTTATCATTTGAGCAAGTTGGATATTAAACTTGTCCAGTGTTATCTATGAGATTTGAGAGCTTATTCAATAGAAAGTATCCAGGTTTCTTTAAATGAGTATCTTGATTTTTGCCTGTAAACATCACGGAGCCTCTTGGCTTCGTCCAAATCTGTAACATTGCCCATGTGAACAAAGTAGTATTTTTTGTTTGGATCAAATGCGACATCCGCTGGGTAGCCTGAACGCTTCAATAACGCTGCATAGTTTTTGGCGTTAATGGATGATTGGAATGCACCAACTACTACATAATGACCTGGAGTCATGGTATTGCCATTCAACTGAGTAGGCTTTTTAGGCGCAGTCTCTTTATTATCAGGAGACTCGGTTACAGGTTTTTCAACTACTTTGTTTACTTCAGTCTTGGTCGTTTCAGTTTTTGGTTGCTGATCTTTTACTTGTTGATCAGCAGGTTGATTTTGCTGAGGCTGTTCAACAACCGCTACCTTAGCTTCTTCTTTTACAGGTTCATTGACCTGCGGCTTATTAATATCGGTTGGCTCTGTCTCTTTTTTCGGTTGCGTTTCTTCTTTGGTAACTTCAGCAACATCATGCGCCTGATCTTGAGGTTCTTCCTCTCCTTTAGTTTCTTTCTCTTTAGGCTTAGGTCTTTCTTTTTTATTCTTACCCACCCGCAGAATAAGTTGTACTTCATGACTACCATTGCCAAAACCGTTTACTGGTCCTGCGGCAAATTCGTAAGCATAGCCAACCTTTAGCTTATCCTTGATGTTGAATCCCAAAAAAGCTGCAGGGCCATAATTCTGTCTATATGAACCGCCGATCCAGCCTATGTTATCAATCTTTAGAACACCTAATCCTTCAAACCAATGAAGATTTACTTCGGTGCGGTACATGGCAATAGGCTCAAACGAAATTCGTGGACTCAACTGAAATTTATAGCTCACCGTTGATATTGTGCTTCGCATAGGATCAAGGCCCGCTACTTTATAAGATCCTTCTGCAATTACCTGTGATTTAAAAAGTCGTGGTAATGAAAATCCCAATTTGAAATTGTGAAACTGGTAGCCTAAGCCGAATTGTCCATCGATGTTGGATAAATTACTTGTTACAATAGCAGGATCTGAAATGCCTGAAGGGATATTCGTTCTGCTTACCGAACTGTTGGTCATTCCTGCAGACAACCCGAAAGATAACTTATGAGGTATATTTATGTTTTGTCCCAGGTAAACCTGATAAGCAAAGGATAGGAGTCCTGTATTTGTTTGAAGCACACCTGCCTGATCATTATAAAGATTCACACCAACAGCAACTTTATAATTTAAAGGTATCTGAAGATTAAGAGTCGATGTTTTTAATCCCCCTGCAAATCCTGACCATTGCTGTCTGTAATTTAAGGCAAGCTCAGTATAGCCACTCGCTGCGATAATGGAGGGATTGTAGAGATATGGATTTAAAAAATAGTTGTTATAAATAAGATTTTGCTGATTGAGTTGACCATAGGCTACTACAGCCATGTTCTGTATAATCAAAAAAAGGAGAGCCTTGGTCAACTTCATGCAGTTATTATCTTATTATAGTTACAGTTCCTGTTTTAGCTTTTGCATTAGGGCAACCAATCACATAAAAATACACACCTTCTGGCAGCTGTTGACCATTGTATGTACCATTCCAAGGAGTAGGATATCCTATTGAACTGAAAACTCTTAAACCTTGTCTGTTATAAACATTAATCTCACAATTGGTGTACTCACTGGAGTTTCCAATGTTCCAGGTTTCAGTTTCTACGGGCCCGGAGTTATTTGGTGTGAACACATTGTAGGGCCCTGTTTCAACAATTACAAAAACTTCATCCGTAGCCACCTGATTGTCATTATCAGTTACCGTAACAATGAAGCCATAAACACCTTCTGAAAGTCCGTTAACATCAAGAAATGCTGTCGTATCTGTACCAATACTAACACTGGAAATATTTTGAGGATCGGGAGCCCATTTATAAGATTGGATAAGTCCATCCTGAGATTGTGCAGATGCGAATAGTTTTACAGCGTTATCTGGTAATGTAATATGTATTGTATCGCCAGCATCTACAACAGGAGGTACGTTAACGGTAGGCTCTGGAAATACAATGATAGAAATATCATCACTATCTGCAAACTCACCATCATTAGCAGTAAATCTGAAAACATAAGTACCTTCTACCAGATTTGATAGATTAACGTTGGCTGTCGCCACTGGACTTGAAAGGACAGTGCTAGGACCTGAAACTTGTTCCCATTGTAATGTTAGTGCGTTAGGAGGATCAGGCAAGCCATCATCTGTTGCACTTCCTGCTAAATCCGCTGTATTCGCTGGGAGTTGAACCGACTGATCAGCGCCGGCATTTGCGTTGGGAGATGTATTAATTGCAGGGGGCAAAATTGTAACATTAACAAGATCTACTGTGGATGACTTCCCTTTATCATCTTTTACAACAAGTCCGAATTGATAGTTACCCACGCCCATTCCAGTTATAATAATTGTTGCCGTATTCAGCGGAGGCAATGTGCATGATGGCCCGCTTACTTTCGTCCACGTATAGCTTGCTATGGTTCCGTCAGCATCGCTTCCTATTCCAGTTAATGTTACTGTTGTAGATTTTGTTGTTTGATCAGGACCTGCATTAGCCTGTGGTGGTTGATTGACTGTATCTGAGAACACAGTTACTTTTGTGATGTCGGATCCGGTAGCATCCAGATTATCAGTTGCAGTTAGTCTGAATGTGTATACACCCACAACAAGATTGCTCACGGTGAGATTAGTAGTTGATGCATTTACAAAATCAGCAGGCGCAATTGCTGGGCCACTGACTTCTGTCCACGCATAAGACTTTATGCTTCCATCAGCATCGCTGGCAGAACCTGTTACTGTTACTGTATTGGTAGGTAAGAAGATCGACATATCGGCATCAGTAACCACTACTGGCGATTGGTTTATGGTAGCTGGCAGTACAGTAACTTTAACATCGTCAGTGTCTGTATTACCATCGTTATCAGTGACTTCGAGACGGAATACGTAAATACCTTCCACCAGGTCACTAATTGATAAGGCTGGTTGATTCAATACTCCTAAGGTTACCGATGGACCTGAAACCTTTGCCCACAAATAAGAAGCAATAGTTCCGTCAGGATCGCTTCCAGATCCACTCAGCGTAGCTATATTGGTTGGGAGTGTAATAATCTTATCTGTACCAGCATTTGCTACCGGTGGTTGAACAGGAGAGATTGTGTTAACCGTAATTGTAACATCATCAGTATCTGTTGAACCATCCTGATCTGTAACAATCAATCTCAAAACATACGTGCCATCCGGCGTGAGGCCAGTGATAGCAGTTGTTGCTTTGTCAGGTGTTCCAATAACAGGTGTGCTGCCACCAGGAACTGTAACAAAAGTCCATTCGTATGTAACGACAGTGCCGTCTGGATCGCTTCCTGATCCAAAAATGGTAACGTCAGTCTGACTGATTACCTGATCTGCTCCTGCGTTTGCTACCGGAGGCTGATTAACGGCTGCCGGTAATACGGTTACAGTGGCTTCTGCAAATGCACTTAGTCCTCCATCATCTGTTACAGTTAATCTGAAGGTGTAGACACCTTCTAATAAATTACTAAGTGAAACCGTTGGTTTGTCAGCATTTGTAAGCGTTGCAGTTGGACCGCTTTGCAACGTCCACAAATAAGTGGCGATAGATCCATCTGCATCAGATGCAGAGCCAACAAGATTTAATGAGTTTAGTGGTAGTGTGATACTCTGGTTACCACCAGCATTAGCAACGGGAGGTTGATTAACAGCAGCTGCAGGATTAACAGTAAGTACTACATCATCAAAATCTGAAGCACCGAGATCATCGGTAACAACTAACCTGAATGTATAGTCACCAGTATTTACTAAATCATTGATCGCTACAGTTAGTGTGGCTGTATTAGCGTTTGTGAGCGTAGGTGCTGTCGCAGAAGCTGGAGATGAAAGCAGGGTCCATGCATAAGAAGCAATGGTTCCGTCCGGATCGGTTCCCAAGCCAGTAAAATTAGCAGAAGCAGTGGGAAGTGTTATTATCTGATCGACACCAGCATTTGCTGTGGGTGCCTGGTTGGCAGGAGCGTTAACAATCACTTTTACATCATCAAAACCGGTAGCACTATTGTTATCAGTAACGGTTAGTCTAAAAGTATATGTACCAACACTGGCAAGATCATTAGCCGTTAGCGTTGCTGTTCCTGCATTAACAAGGGTTGGTGTTACAGGGCCGCTAATGAAACTCCATGCGTATGACGAAATAGAGCCATCTGAATCGGTACCTGATCCATTGATAATTGTGTTTGTTGTAGCGCCAGCGAAGGTGATTGTAATATCTGACCCAGCATTAGCGGTTGGTGCTATATTGGCGGCATTAACAGTCACCGTTGCAGCATCAGAATTTGTTGCTCCTTTATCATCCGTAACCGTTAATTGGAATGTATATGTTCCGGCAACAAGATTAGTAAGGTCAAGTGTCGCTGTGCTTTGTCCAGATAGTGTTCCGGTAGCAGGCCCGGTTAATTTAATCCATGCATAAGTAGCAATAGTTCCATCAGGATCCGTACCTGAACCAGTTAACGTTGTACTGTTAGCAGGAAGTGTTAGTATCACATCAGCTCCTGCATTAGCCACTGGCAATTGATTGACAACGGCTGGTTGTACAGTAACTGTAACGTCGTCCGATTTTGAAGCTGACTGGTTATCTGTAACAGTTAATCTGAAAACATATGTACCTGCTAACAAATTATTAGCTGTAAGGGAAGCTGTTGCCTGGTTTGAAAGTGTAGCTGTAGGACCACTCACTTTTATCCATGCGTAGGTAATTGAACCTCCATCAGGATCAGTTCCAGATCCATTAAGTGTAATTGTATTGACAGGTAGCGTGATAGATTGATCGGGGCCTGCATTTGCCGTTGGCGGAATGTTTACAGGCATAGCATTTACAATGACCTTCACATCGTCAAATCCAGTAGCACTGTTGTTGTCTGTTACAGTGAGTCTGAATGTATATGTACCAGCAGTATTTAAACCATTGGCGGTTACAGTGGTTGAGCTTGCATTAACAAGAGTAGGAATAGCAGGGCCACTAACAAAAGTCCATGCGTAACCTGAAATAGATCCATCAGGGTCAGTACCAGATCCTATAATATTAGTTGTGCTTGTCGGCAATGTGATTGTGATATCAGCGCCAGCATTTGCTGTTGGCGATTGATTAGCAGCAATAACTGTTACAGTAACCTGATCGGAAGCTGTTGCTGATTTGTCATCCGTAACGGTAAGTTGAAAAACGTACATACCTGCTACTAGAGCGGATAAAGAAACCGTTGCGGCATTAGCATTGGTAATAGTAACTGTGGGGCCACTTATCTTAGTCCAGAGATATGTTGTAATAGTACCATCCGCATCGCTGCCAGATCCTGTGATGTTTAATGTACTGGTTGGAAGATTTACAGTTTTATCAGTGCCGGCATTGGCTATTGGTACTTGATTAACGGCTGCAGGATTTACTAAAACCGTTACCTGGTCTGAAGCTGTTGCTCCTTTATCATCCGTAACAGTGAGTTGAAAAACGTAGGTACCGGCAACAAGACCAGCAAGTGAGGCTGTTGCTTTATCAGCATTTGTTAATGTAAAAGTTGTTGGCCCACTAACTTTTGTCCAAAGATAAGTTGCAATAGTTCCGTCAGTGTCAGAACCTGAACCAACCAGGTTCAATGAATTTGTAGGTAATGTAATAGTCTTATCAGCTCCGGCATTTGCAACAGGAACCTGGTTTACGGAAGCGACTACGGTAACAACTACATCATCATAGGCGGAATCGCCAGCATCCGTTGTTACGGTTAATCTGAAAGTATAAACACCTGCAATATTCAGATTCGTAAGCGTCACCGTGGGGCTACTACCATTGGTAATAGTAGCTGATGGTCCGCTAACTTTTGTCCATGTATAAGAATTGATGGCTCCTGTTTCTGTTGACGCAATGGCCGTGATAGTAGTAGAGTTGAGGGGTTGATTTAATGTAATATCAGGACCGGCAAGAACCATAGTGCCTCCATTTTTGAATTGCAGGAGCCATTGATATACAGTAAGAGGACTTTGAGTAAGATCAGGAAGTTTCTTAACAAGATCGACAGACGTCACATAAGCATTATCCCAACAGTTATGTCCAATGCCTGGGTAGATTGTTTTCATGGCTAATGGATTTGGAGCTGGTACGCATGCATTTATAGCGTTTACCATGTTGATGGTTTTGGATACACTTACGGTTTGATCAGCGTCTCCATGGAATGCCCAGATAGGAATAGCATTCGCTACAATATTGCAGGCTTTACCTGGATTGTTTTGATGACCACAACAAATAACTGATGCCGCTATTTTCTTTCCTAATATGGGGTCTTGTATATAACCCCAGGTTCCACCACCACCTAACGACAGACCTGTGAGGTATATCCTGGTTTGATCAACCCGAAGGCCGCTGTTGTTGCGTACATATTCAATAACTTCATCTATATATGAATTTGGCCAGCCTGTTTTATTAGTTTTTAACTGGGGGGAAATTAGAATAAAAGGGAATTTGTATCCGGCCTTAACATATTTTGGAGGACCGTTTCTGGCCACAATAGATAAACTTGATTCTGTATCTCCACGTTCCCCTAAGCCATGTAAAAAGAATACAATTGGATAATTGTTAGTATTAGAATTGTAGTCTGGTGGAAGATATTCGTAATACCATGTACCGCCAGGAGTAACTTTGGCTGTCTGATTTTGCGCTTCAGCCAGAAAATAGGTGCATGTAAGAGATACAAGAAGAATGAAGGTTTTTGGCAGCTTAATAGACTTCCTGATGGAGTTAGGTAAAGGTTTTTTCATAGGAATCTCACTTTTGGGATGGTTTTTAATACTGCGCAATAGCCAATTGTAAATGCTTTTTACCGTCTAAATCCACGTATTAAAGTTATAAACAACACAATTGTTTGCCAAACTTACGTCCGTCGAATTTAAGTTTTATCCCTTTAACCTTAAAGTTCTACCGATTAACTGTC
>DATCRE010000024.1:0-3109 GCA_036569145.1 Cyclobacteriaceae bacterium | reverse complement strand
CAGCAAAGCGAGTGGCATGGTCGCATCAGCTCACGCAGAAAGAGGCAAAGCATTATTCAGCAAATGAGATTTTAAAAGGTAATGATAAATGGAATCCCGTAGGCAAGGAATGATTGTTCGTGTTTTTATTCTTTTGATCGTGATGCCTTTGTTTATAAAGGCACAATCAAACTATGATTATACAGTTTCAGCTGACGGAACCGCTGATTTCAAAACGGTGCAAGAAGCTTTCAATGCTGTGCCCGATTTCAGAAAAAACATAACAACAATTTTTGTTAAGAAGGGAATTTATAAAGAGAAACTTATTCTTGCCGGATCTAAAACCAATGTAAAATTAATAGGAGAGGATCGCATGAACACCATCATCACATACAACGATTTTGCTTCGAAGAAGAATAAATTTGGTGAAGAGATGGGCACAACAGGATCAACTTCTTTTTATGTTTTTGGCGATGGCTTTTCTGCAGAAAACATAACATTCGAAAATTCATCCGGTGCTGTGGGGCAGGCAGTGGCTGTTCGTGTTGATGGCGATCAGATTAAGTTCAATCAGTGCAGGTTTCTTGGATTTCAGGACACATTATATCCTCATGGCGAGAAGAGCAGGCAATACTACAAGCAATGTTACATTGAAGGTACCGTTGATTTTATCTTTGGCTGGTCTACCGCTGTGTTTGATGATTGTACAATTTTTTGCAAGAAAGGTGGAACATACATTGCAGCAGCGTCGACATTAGAAACTATACCGTATGGATTTGTATTTATAAATTGTAAAATAACCGGAGATGCTGATGAAAATTCTTTTTATCTCGGACGACCGTGGAGACCTTTTGCAAAAACTGTTTTTATTTCGTGCTATCTTGACAAACACATTAAACCGGAAGGCTGGCATAACTGGAATAAGCCTGATGCGGAGAAGACATGCTATTATGCGGAGTATCATTCATCTGGCCCGGGTTCAAGTAAAGATAAACGCGTAAGCTGGGCACACACTCTTACTGATGAAGAAGCGAAAGCCTATAGCCTTGACAAAATATTTGGCGATTGGAAATTAGATTAGTGTATTTGTAAAACTTTATTTTAATCCCAAACTATTTTTCAATAAGTTTAACTCTTGATGAAATAGTTTCATGTTCAAGGTTCCTGGTTCAAAGTTGCTTGCGTAAGCCAACCTGGAACCTTGAACTGATACCAATTAATTATTAACTGATAACTACTAACCGAACTGTGGAAAACAATAAATCAATAGGTTCTTATCGCTGGACGATCTGTGCATTGATATTCTTTGCAACAACAATCAACTACCTTGACCGCTCCGTGATCAGCTTGCTGAAATCAGACCTGACAGCAGCTTTTCATTGGGATGATGGTGATTATGCGAATACTGAAATTGCATTCAAACTCATGTACGCACTTGGTATGTTGGGCGCGGGGAGACTCATTGACAAATTGGGTACAAAGATTGGTTATTTTATGTCCACATTGTTGTGGAGTCTTGCAGCAATATGTCATGCTTTTGCGAAGAGTACATTGGGTTTTGTTTTTGTGAGAGCAGCGCTGGGCGCCACTGAGTCAGGTAATTTTCCCTCTGCTATTAAAACTACAGCGGAGTGGTTTCCTAAAAAAGAACGTGCTCTTGCAACAGGTATCTTTAATTCAGGAGCTAATGTCGGCGCTATCGTTGCCCCGTTAACGGTTCCCTTTATTGCAGTAACCTGGGGTTGGCAATGGGCTTTCATTCTCACAGGCTCTATTGGTTTTATCTGGCTTGTACTTTGGTGGATTATGTATGATACACCTGCCAGACATAAAAGTGTTTCTAAAGAAGAATTAGAATATATACAAAGTGATGTTGAAGATGTTGCACCAGAGGAGAAAGAGCAATCCGTTTCGTGGATCAGACTTTTAGGCTTTAAGCAAACCTGGGCATTTGTATTGGGTAAGTTCATCACTGATCCTATCTGGTGGTTTTATATTTTCTGGTTGCCCGATTTTCTCCAGAGTCAGTATGGGTTACAAGGTACTGCTGTATCTGTTCCGGTAGCTATTGTTTATATCATCTCTACGTTTGGAAGTGTTGGTGGTGGATGGCTTCCATTGTATTTGATAAGGAAAGGCTGGCCTGTATTTAAAGCAAGAAAAACTTCTATGCTAGCTTATGCATTTATTGTATTGCCCATTGTGTTTGCACAGGTGTTAGGCTCCATGAACATGTGGCTTGCAGTGCTGGTAATTGGTATTGCAACATCGGCACACCAGGCATGGAGTGCAAATATTTTTACAACAGTATCCGATATGTTTCCGAAGAAGGCAGTAGGTTCTGTGACTGGTATAGGAGGGATGTTCGGCGCTCTCGGTGGAATAGCACTGACATTGTTAGTTCAGAAAAATATGTTTGTACATTATAGAGCTATCGGACAAATCGAAACAGCCTACTACATCATGTTCTTCATCTGTGGCGCCGCTTATTTGCTGGCATGGACGATCATGCATTTGCTTGTACCTAAGATGCAGCGTGTGAATGTTTAATAAGTTAATAGTGAAAAGTTAATAGTTGGCTGGCGCAAGCAACATGGAACCTTAAACTGAAACCTATAAATAAAAGGCCTTATAGCAAAAATGTTCATGCTATTTGAACTTCGTAATTAATTAGCTTATGAAAAAAAACATTATTGCCTTTGCATTTCTCTTTGTGTTTTACTCTTCACGAATTAATGCTCAAACTACTAATAACAGAAACTTGACAAACTCTGTTGACAGTTTGATTGCTACCCAATTTAGACCGAACGAACCTGGGATTTCTGTTTTAATAGCAAACAAAAATGATGTTGTCTATAAAAAAGCGTTTGGTAGTGCTAACATCGAATTAAATGTGCCCATGCAACCCGATATGGTTTTTAGAATCGGTTCCATTACAAAACAATTTACAGCAATTGGAATTTTACAATTGATTGAACAAAGAAAAATATTTTTACAGGATAGCATTCAAAAATATATTCCAACCTTTCCATCAAAAGGCTACACTATTACAATTGAAAACTTATTAACCCATACATCTGGTATTCCTGATTATTCAAATGCGGATACTACGAATAATCCTTTTATCGAA
>DATCRE010000023.1:0-2442 GCA_036569145.1 Cyclobacteriaceae bacterium | reverse complement strand
AGCTTATCTACACCTGGCTTGCAACCAATCAGATTACAGAAACCATCTTTACCAAAAATAAATTCCAGGCTTTCTGGATTGCACCCGGATCTCCCTATAAAAATGATGAAGCTGTTTATAAAGTGATTCAATGGGCACGTGAAAATAATTTTCCTATCCTGGGCACCTGTGGCGGATTTCAATATATGGTGGTCGAATATGCCCGCCATGTGTTAGGCATTCACAACACGGGACATCAAGAGACTGAACCAAATGCAGACAAGTTTATCATTTCAAAAATGACTTGTTCATTAAAAGGTCAACAGGAAGAGGTTCACATTAAGGATCATGATTCTTGGTTATACAAAGTCTTGAAAAGAGATACCCTAATAGGAAAATTTAATTGTAGTTACGGTGTAAATCCTGTTTATCAATCACAATTAAACAAATCACCTTTCACATTCACAGCATTTTCCAACGACGATGAAGCACGGGCGCTTGAGTTGAAGACACATCGCTTCTTTAATGGAACATTGTTTCAACCACCGTTAGATTCGTCACCAGAAAAACCAAATGAACTGATTTTAGATTTTATAAATCACTGCTGATAAAACCTCAGCAAGTCATTCATCACGGATTCTTCCTTCATTAAACTTCCATGAAACTGAGGCGCTGCTATTCCTTTTCCAAAGTTTTTATCTGACACAAACACTCTTGCTTCATCCCAAAGTTTTTGATCAATAAAATTTTGCAGGGTTTGTGTGCCTCCCTCAACAATAACAGATTGAATTTTCTGTTTGTATAGATTCTTTAACAAGTTGCTCAAAAAATCTTCTTCATCAATTCGAACAAGCGACAGATTAGGACGCTCTTCATGCTTTAATAAATTGTAGCAAATAGTACGTTGCCTGCCATCGAACACATGAAGCTTCTCATTTAGTTTTAAGAAACGATCAATCACAACACGCACCGGGTTTCGGCCTGACCAATCGCGTACATTTAACCGGGGATTATCTTGTGATGCAGTTCGCTTGCCCACAAGTATCGCATCTTCTTCCGTTCTCCATTTGTGAACAAGCTGTCGTGAGTATTCATTGCTGATCCATTTAGAATCGTAATTTTCTCTGGCAATAAAACCATCTGCCGTCTCTGCCCATTTTAAAATAATGTAAGGGCGTTGCTTTTCCATGAAAGTGAAGAAGCGCTTGTTTAAAGCCCTGCCCTCTTTATCGAGAATACCCGTTACTACTTCAATACCAGCGGCGCGAAGTTTCTTAATTCCTTCGCCTGCCACTAACGGATTGGAGTCAAGATTGGCAACAACAACTTTTTTTACTGCGTGTCTGATAAGCATGTCGGCACAAGGCGGAGTTTTGCCTGTGTGCGAGCAAGGCTCCAGGTTTACATAAACTGTACTTTGCGATAATAGATTTTTATCTTCAACAGCGTTTATGGCATTTACTTCAGCATGTGCTTCACCATATTTTTTGTGCCAGCCTTCGCCGATAATCTTTCCATCATACACTACAACGCTCCCTACCAATGGATTAGGACTCACCAGGCTGCGACCAAAAGCTGCAAGCTCAAGGGCACGGTGCATAAAAAGCGAATCAATATGGTGATCAGGATTTTTCATTCTGTTAATATTGCAAAGATTGCCAAGCTATGAATAATTCCAAAGCACTGTTCCAGGATTTCATCAATGAATTAACACTTAACGAACATCGCGATGAGCTTCAGAGTATAGCATATCTCGTATTTGATCATGTATTAAGCCTTTCACGACTTGATATTCTTACCAGTAAGGAAATTATAGTCACATCCGATCAAAAAAATAAACTGAAAGAAATTGCCAGGCGACTCAGTAATCATGAGCCCGTGCAATATATTTTGGAAGAGGCTTTGTTCTATGGCAGATCGTTTAACGTTAATTCGTCTGTTCTCATTCCCAGACCTGAAACGGAAGAGCTCATTGCTGCCATTCTTAAATTAACTAACAACAAAACTCAACTTCACATTCTGGATATCGGTACAGGTAGCGGTTGTATTCCAATAACACTGGCACTCGAAAACAAAGGAAGTAAAGTTCACGCAACTGACATTAGCGAGCATGCGCTGGTTGTTGCTGCTAAAAATGCAACGAATCTTCATGCTCATGTAAATTTTATAAAGCACAACATCCTCACAGAAGAATTACCTTTTACAAATCTGGACATCATTGTTAGCAATCCACCTTACATTACATGGGAAGAAAAGTCAACCATGAATTCAAATGTAGTAGAACATGAACCACACCTGGCATTATTCGTTGAAAATCATGATCCATTAATTTTTTACAGAACTATTGCTCAGAAAGCAAAACACGCATTAAAAGTTGGAGGATTATTAATTGTTGAAATCAATGAACGATATGGAAAAGAGGTAGCACAACTATTTTCCAATAACAACTTCGTTGAAATAGAA
>DATCRE010000022.1:0-8983 GCA_036569145.1 Cyclobacteriaceae bacterium | reverse complement strand
TTTTCACTACACACTAAGCATCTAATTCACCGGCAATCACATTCATGCTACTCATGGTAATGATCGCATCCGAAAGCATGGCGCCTTTTATCATTTCAGGATAAGCCTGGTAAAAGATAAAACATGGTCTTCTGAAATGTAGTCTGTATGGTGTGCGACCACCATCGCTTATCAAATAGAAACCCAACTCACCATTACCACCTTCAACACTATGGTAAACTTCTCCTTTCGGAATATCAGTTTCACCCATTATATTTTTGAAGTGATAAATCAATGCTTCCATGTCATTGTATACATCCTCTTTAGGAGGCAACACATACTCGGGAACATCAGCACGATAAATATCTGAAGGTTCTTTTTTGATCTTTTCAATTGCCTGACGTATGATGCTTAAGCTCTGATGCATCTCTTGCTGACGAACCATAAAGCGATCATACGTATCGCCTTGTGTTCCTACTGGCACGATGAAATCAAATTCCTCATAAGAAGAATACGGATTCATAACACGAACATCGTAATCAACACCAGCAGCTCTCAGGTTTGGACCAGAGAAACTATAAGCCAATGCCATCTCTGCTGAAAGCGGACCGCAATTGATAGTTCGGTCCATAAAAATTCTGTTACGCTCCAGCAGGTTGCTGAATTCTTTAAATGCAACAGGAAAGTCAACAAGAAACTGATCGATCTTATCCCATGCTTTATCTGAGAAATTTCTTTCCAGGCCACCAATACGACCGATGTTTGTGGTTAAGCGTGCACCGCAGATCTCTTCAAAAATTTCATAGATGCGTTCGCGATACTGAAACAGGTAAAGAAAACCCGTAGTAGCACCAACATCTTGCCCGATAATGGTATTACAAATAATGTGATCGGCTATACGCGATAACTCCATAATGATAACACGGAGGTATTGAACGCGTTTAGGAATTTCAATGCCTAATAATTTTTCAACCGTCATGTGCCAGCCCATGTTATTAATGGGTGACGAGCAGTAGTTGAGTCGATCAGTTATGGGTGTTATCTGGTAGAACGGTCTGCGTTCAGCCAGCTTTTCAAATGCTCTGTGTATATAACCGATGGTAGGTGTAGCTTCAACGATAATCTCACCATCCATTTTCAACACATTTTGAAAAATACCGTGTGTTGCCGGGTGAGTTGGTCCAAGGTTAAGGTAAGAATATTGTTTTTCTTCCTTTACCGGGATATCGCTTAATGTGGATGTGTTTGTAGTTTGCTCCATAAACCTTATCGGCCGAACATCTTGTTATTTTTATCTTCACGGGTCTGGTCTTCCAGCGGATATTCCTTACGTAACGGGAAGATGGTCATATCTTCAACATTCAGAATGCGCGTCAGGTTAGGATGTCCTTTGAAGGTCACACCAAAGAAATCGTATGTCTCACGCTCCATCCAGTTGGCCGCAGGGAATACTGTGGTTAATGTAGACGTTACTGGATTTTCTTCTGGTAAATAAATTTTTAAGCGGATGCGTTTGTTTGCATAGAGGTTATGCAATTGATACATCACAGCAATGCTTTTCTGATCAGGAAAATGAATACCACTCAGGGTTGTTAAATATTGATAACGTTCCTGATCGTAAAGAAACTTAATGATGGAAATGATCTTTTCTGGTTTGAGGGTGATTGTCAGAAAATTGTAAGGAGACTCGATGCTAACAATTTCGTCAGCAAAATTTTCTTTGAGAACAGTGATGATTTTGTCTTCCGTTGAAACTTCTTCCATCTTATTCTATTCCGTATTTGTTAAGCATAGCCTTATACTCTGCGGAATCTCTGCGACGAAGCGATTCAGATTCCACTAACTTTTGAATATTTAAAATACCGTCAATGATCTGCTCAGGGCGTGGAGGGCAGCCTGGTACATAAACATCAACCGGAATAATTCTGTCAATGCCCTGAAGCACACTGTATGTATCGAAGATACCACCACTGGATGCACAGGCTCCTACAGAAAGCACCCACCGTGGCTCAGCCATTTGTTCATAGACCTGACGAAGAATTGGTCCCATCTTTTTAGCGATCGTACCCATCACCATAAGCAAGTCTGCCTGGCGTGGGGAGAAGCTAAGACGCTCCGCACCAAAACGGGCAAGGTCATAATGAGAACCCATCGTAGCCATGAATTCAATACCACAGCAAGATGTAGCGAAAGGCAACGGCCAGATTGAATTCTTCCGGGCCATACCAACTGCTTTTTCAAGACTAGTGGCAAAAAAGCCGGCACCTTCAATCCCTTCCGGAGCTTCTGAAACTTTTACATTATTTAAGGATACGGTTTCCATATTATTCCCACGTCAACGCGCCTCTTTTAATTAGATAGAAAAATCCTACGAGCAATAAAGCAATAAAGACTACCATTTCGATAAGTCCCGCCACGCCCAACTCTTTAAATAGAACAGCCCATGGATACATAAAGATCACTTCGACATCAAAAAGAACGAAGAGAATAGCTACGAGGAAGTATTTGATATTGAAAGGGATACGGGCGTTACCCTGTGGCTCGATACCACACTCAAAGGATTCAAGTTTAACTTTTGTCTTTCGGAGAGGTCCGAGTAAATGCGTTCCAAACAATGTCAACCCTACAAAACCAACCGCCACAAGAAACATCAGGGCGATGGGCAAATATTCCATTACATGTTGCTCATCCATATGTTATAGGTTAAGGACTATGCCTTGCGGCCCCAAAGATCAAAATTTTTTGGTTTTTACCCTCAATTTCGCAGAATCTATTTTTTAAATGGTAATACTTTTTCACTGTTTCGCTGCGATTTGAACGTACACAATCTCAAAAATCTAGTTATTCTGTAGATTCATTCTTAATAACAAAAGTGTTACCCAAATGATTAGTGCCTCATCAATAAATTTTAAGAATTTGCAAAATCAGAACGACATCATTTGCAATCAATTCGGAGATGACACCATAGATCGAATTGAAATTCACTTAAGAACTTAATCTCTATCTCTCAGTTCGATCTTTCCAATGACTAATTCCTAATGACTCCAAAGTCTTAACCCTCAATGCGTAAAGCACTCATCCCTCTCTCGGACAATCTAAAACAAGTCACAAGTCCAAATCCCAAACGAAAAAACAAAATCTTCATGATGATAAGCACACCCAAAGATTAAATTAAAATTAAAGCCGCTGATGAAATTATAGTTGCCACAATTAATCATCTTCAGAAGAATTCATTTTCAAAGCGTATTATTTACACAATGAAATTTTGTATCATTGAAAAACAGATCCATAACCTATGCTAAAACGTATCTTTAAAATCATTCTCTACATACTTCTGGTAATCGTAATACTTATTGCAGGAGGTGTTGCCTTCCTTTTCATTAAAGCCAACAATACATCAAAAGACAATCTTTCAAAACTTGGTACTGAAGCGCCGGTTATAAAAACAGATAGCATTACCTATCGGGATCTTAATAAGAATGGCAAGCTTGATGTCTATGAAGATTCAAGGCAATCAACAGAAGCACGTGTTTCTGATCTGCTCAGTCAAATGAATCTCGAAGAAAAAGCCGGCACCATGTTCATCAATATTGTTAATGTTGATTACGATGGAGACCTGGCTGAGATTCCAGAATTCAAAAACTGGTATTCTTTTGGGTTGCCAACAAACAGCGAACTCATCGTGAATAAAAAGATGAATCATTTTAATTTATTGATCACACCACCAACCCGTGAGCTTGCAACCTGGCAAAACAATTTTCAAAAACTTGCTGAACGCACCCGACTTGGTATCCCTGCAACTATAGCAACTGACCCACGGAATCATTTTACTACAAATGAATTTGCAGGTTTGTTTGCCGGAAGCTTTTCACTCTGGCCTGAGCCCATTGGTTTTGCTGCCATTGGCGACTCTATGTTAATGCAGAAGTTTGCTGATATTTCACGACAGGAATACAGAGCTGTGGGAATTCATCTTGCCTTGCATCCTATGGCCGATCTTGCTACTGAACCACGATGGCCTCGCATTAATGGTACGTTTGGTGAAGATGCCAGGCGCTCATCTAAACTTGTTTCAGCCTACATCAAAGGTTTTCAAGGCGATAGTCTTTCATCTACCAGTGTAGCTTGCATGACAAAACATTTTTCAGGAGGTGGTCCGCAGAAGGAAGGGTTAGATCCACATTTTCAATTTCAAAAAGGTCAGGTGTATCCGGGACATAATTTCGATTATCATCTTATCCCTTTTGAGGCTGCCTTTAAAGCGGGCACAGCGCAGATCATGCCTTACTACGGTGTGCCGATAGATCAAACTTCAGAAAATGTTGGCTTCTCTTTTAATAAAGAAATCATTACAGGTCTGCTTCGCGAAAAATATCATTTTGATGGTGTGGTGTGTACAGACTGGGGATTGATCACTGATGTAGACAATCCTTTTGTCAAGTTTCCAGCCAAAGCTCATGGTGTTGAAAAATTAAGTGCAGAAGAACGCATGCTTAAAATTATCAATGCTGGTGTTGATCAGTTTGGTGGTGAAAGTCTTCCGGAAATGCTTGTTAAGTTGGTGAAGGATGGCAAAGTTTTTGAAGAAAGAATCAACCAATCTGTAAGAAGAATTCTTCGCGATAAATTTAAGCTTGGCTTGTTTGATAATCCTTATGTAGATGTGGAGAAAGCAGTGGCTCTTGTCGGTCGAAGTGATTTCAGGCAAGCTGGTGCTGATGCTCAGCGAAGATCGCTTGTACTTTTAAAAAACGGGATGATCAAAAACGCCAGGGCTTTACCGCTACAATCAGGTATAAAAATTTATGTTCAGGATATTGATCAGGAGACTGCATCAAAATATGCAACGGTTGTCGACAAGCCGGAAGATGCTGACGTAGCCATTATCAGGCTTGCAACTCCTTATGAGCCACGAGAGGGATTTGTTGAATCTCTATTTCACCATGGCGATCTTGATTTTAAAGGAGAAGAAAAAGAAAAAATACTAAAGCTTTTAAACACAGTACCCACTATTGTGAATTTCTATTTTGACAGGCCTGCTGTTATTCCAGAGATAGCAGAGAAAAGTGCAGGGCTGTTAGGAAACTTCGGCGCTACTGATGATGCGCTTCTTGATGTGGTGTTTGGTAAGAGTAAGCCGGAAGGAAAACTTCCATTTGAATTACCGTCATCGATGGAAGCAGTACGCAGTCAAAAAGAAGATGTTCCTTATGATTCAAAAGATCCATTGTTTCCGTTTGGATTTGGGTTGTCTTATTAAACAAGATTAGTGTAATGATAACGTCTAACCTATTGGCATTTTTACATAGGACGTGAACAACAGGCACAAAAAAAACACTATCACGCGTCTCGTGATAGTGTTTTGCCTAAACCCTATGGTGATTTCAGGGATCACCTAGAAGAATTCTACTGCCGCAAAGTAAGGCAATATTATAATTAGTTGTTTACCGTATTTTTCCGGTTTTACGTAAGTATTTATACGGTATTTTCATGATACAACCGGTTATTATGTGTTTTTATACCAAAATATCCCACGCTTCGTTCAATGATGCTATAGCTTGATGCGCTGTCAGGTCAAATTGGCAAGGTACAACGGACACATAATTGTTAGCAATTGCCCACTCATCATTGTCTTCTCCTTTATCAAAATTTACAAAACTTCCAGCCATCCAGAAGTAACGTCTGCCGTTTGGATCATGACGCTGATCAAATTCTTCAACCCATTTAGCATTAGCCTGGCGACAAACGCGAATGCCCTTTATTGACTCGTTACTCTTCTTCGGAAAATTGACATTCAACGCTACCCCTACTGGTAACCCTTTGGCCAATACTTGTAACGTAATTTTTCTGATGTATTCTTCTGTGTGTGAAAAATCTGCATCATGACTGTAATCGCATAATGAAAACCCGATAGCCGGTGTACCTTCAATGGCACCCTCAATGGCTGCTGACATGGTGCCAGAATATAAAACACTGATTGATGTATTGCTTCCGTGATTAATTCCACTAACCACAATGTTAGGCTGGCGTCCTCCGCGTAATACAAAATGCCTGGCCATCTTAACGCAGTCTGCAGGCGTGCCTGAGCATTCATAGGCCTGAACACCATCAAACAAAGTAGATGACTCTAATCGCAAGGTCTCTCCTACTGTAATAGCGTGACCCATTCCTGACTGCGGTCCATCAGGTGCCACAACTACAACATCACCAATCTGCTTCATGACGTTTATTAATGTGCTTATTCCTTTTGATGTAATGCCATCGTCGTTGGAAACAAGAATAAGTGGTCTTTCCATAATTATAAATGTAGTTTAAAAAATTATATGCCTGTTAATGAGTTGTAGTACTCAACAACCTTTGCTAAATCATATTTATCGGTAATGTCAAACCGATTTTCTTTTATGTACTTTCTCACCTCTTCTGCTTTTGGTTCCATCAGATCGAGAAGATCTTCGCGGGTTCCGCTGAATGTGGTGATGTTTTCTTTCTGATCCATCAAAAAGAATTTATTAACGAGTACAAGCCTGCTGTAACTTCCTATATAATATGGTGTGTTGTAGGTTTTGTATTCCAACGCTTCGCGGGCAAGCAGGGTGAGCTTTCCTTCGGCCAGCAGTTCAAAAAATATTGGGGCACTGTAGCCACCATTTATATTGTAAGGTATTGTAAAGAACTGACGATACTTATGAACGGAGGTATCAAAAATTTCGAAGAACAGAACCTTGCGTGCTGTGAATGTCTCAATAACTTTATCCTTGATATTGAATTGAACCATGTCTTGTTGAAGATCATACTTCACAAAGCCTTTTAACGTGTCGCCACTTTGTAATACAATCTTTCCATCATGCCATAATTCAAAGGGCCACTTCTGGGCATGTGCAGCCGTTGTTGAAATGATCAGGAAAAAGCAGAGAGAGCGAATAATCATTTATGCTTCAAAATAGAGTGGCCTAATTTATCTCGTTTGGTCAGCAGGTATTTTTCGTTGTGCTGATTGGGAACAATTTCTATCGGCACGTTATCAACAATTTCCAAACCATAGCCCATTAAGCCAACTCGTTTTTTAGGATTGTTCGTAATGAGTTTGATTTTGGTGATGCCCAGGCAACGGAGTATCTGTGCACCTACACCGTAATCACGTTCATCCATGTCAAAGCCAAGCTTAATATTTGCTTCAACCGTATCCAGACCTTCTTCCTGAAGTTTATATGCTTTGAGTTTATTTAGCAGGCCGATGCCTCTTCCCTCCTGCTTCATGTATAGAACAACCCCTTTGCCTTCATTGTCTACCATTTCCATAGCACGATGAAGCTGAGGACCACAATCGCAGCGGCATGATCCAAAGATATCTCCCGTTACGCAGGATGAGTGAACACGCACCAATACCGGTTCGTCTTTTTCCCACGTGCCTTTTACCAGGGCCATGTGTACTTCGCTGGAATTCTTTTGTTCGAAGGCTACAAGTTTAAAATGTCCATGTTCTGTTGGCATGTCCACTTCAACCTGGCGACTGACGAGTGATTCCTGTTTTAAACGATATTCAATTAAATCTTTTATCGATACGAGCTTCAGGTTAAAACGCTCGGCTACCTTTATCAGATCAGGAAGTCGGGCCATGGTGCCATCTTCATTCATGATCTCTACCAATACGCCGGCGGGTTTAAATCCGGCAAGCCTGGCGAAGTCAATAGCGGCTTCAGTGTGGCCCGCTCTATGAATTACACCTGCACGTTTTGCTTTCAATGGAAAAATATGTCCGGGTTTACCGAGCTCTTCGGGTTTTATTTCAGGATCAGTAAGCGCGCGGATTGTTTTAAATCGATCGTGCGCTGAGATACCCGTAGTACAACCGTGACCAATAAGATCAACAGAAACTGTAAACGGTGTTTCGAAAACTGCCGTGTTCCTGCCAACCATCATCTCAAGTCCAAGCTCTTCGCATCGGTCTTCAATAAGCGGGGCACAAATTAATCCACGACCGTGAGTGGCCATGAAGTTTACAATTTCCGGAGTAACACATTCGGCAGCACAAATGAAATCGCCTTCATTCTCGCGATCTTCATCGTCTACCACAATGATCACTTTGCCGTTGCCTATATCCTCAATCGCTTCTTCGATAGTATTTAATCGTATTTCGCTCATCTCCCTTAATTTCGTAATTTTTTTCTATTCTTCACTAATTTCAGACTTCTAACAAAAAAGATATCCTCCCTGTTCCTTACCTCGCAACAACAATTCCTAAAACACTGGCCAACTCTTTTTCGGCATTCTTTAACTGTTCATGTATGGTGAAATATTTTTCAAGGTCTGGTTCAGTCTTGGCAAGCTTCATTTGTGCAAGATTCTCGTCAATGAGCTTTTGTATTAATCTGAACTTCAATCTTAAAACATTAGAGTATGCTACTTCGTGCAGAATTTCTTTTTCATGCGGAAAGTAGATCCGATATTTTTCACTCCAGCTCTTGCTGGTTTCATATCGGGTAGTCATCAGTTCTGTTACAGCACTCTTAACTTGTTCAGAACTATTCTCCATAAAATAAAATGTATCAACCACCTGACCATCAGCAAGACCATTCTTAAAGATGAGATAAATCTCTTTATATAATGGATTGATAAATTCAACGTCTTCAAGCTCTGCCATTAAAAAGTCAATGACACGTTGTTCTTCATAATTACTCTCGGCATAATTCAACAGCAGGCGGATCGTCTCCCGCTCCTGTAGTTGAATCATACTGACGCTATCAGTCTTGGCCAGTGGTTCATCATCCACCATCAAATCAACGGGTGGCTCGTGAATAGCTGACGGACGTGTATGTGGTTCCTGATCTTTCTTTTGTTTATCCTTGATCAGAATCTTGTTGAGTTCTGAGAGCAATACATTCTCACCTATCTTCAGCAAATGACCTGTCTCCTGAATATAGACCGACCGTTTGATGGCATCGGGTATTAATGAAATGCTGGTAACAATTTCACGAATGGCTTCTGCTTTCTTGATGGGATCATG
>DATCRE010000021.1:0-5427 GCA_036569145.1 Cyclobacteriaceae bacterium | reverse complement strand
AACAGAGAAGATTCAGAGGGATATGATATGCCTGAGAATGGTGAGGAATGGAATCTTCCGCTCTATAAATATTATCGATTGGATAACGATCTTTCTATTCAACCACTTACGTCGAACAGGAGATTTATTCAAACAGAATTTGCTAAACTGGATAGTAGCTACCTTACTGGAGATTTTATATTTTACAATCCAGAAACTCAGCAAACCGATAGACGTACGTTTCTTTCCAACATAACGCTCAATGAGATGAGAAATGAAATCTTGGCGAGCTATGGTTATATTTTTAAAGATGAAGAAACAGCCAAGCAATATTCCTATCGGGATTGGTACAAGCCGCTTTACAATAACTATGCTGTTTTTGCTTATCAACTCACAGACATTGATCGGCATAACCTGGCATTCCTCGAAAGAATTATTGGCTCGCTGGATACATCTCCTTCCTGATAGTTATGACCAAAGCATTAGCGATTGTTATAAGGCTTGTTGGAGTTGTTGTTTTTCTACTAGGTGCTGCGCTGGCCGCCAATGCATTTCGCTATGCTAATTTTGATTTTACCTATGGTTTCCTGAAACTCAAGCAGGATGCTATTGCTACAGGCTGGTACTTGCCTGCATACTATTCTCATGTATTAGTAGCCGGATTAATTTTATTGATTGGTTTCTTTCAGTTACACCCCACGTGGGGTCAACGCTGGAAGAAACTACATCGAAACCTGGGCTATGTTTACGTTATGGGAATTTTATTTTTCTCAGCACCCGGCGGACTTGTGATGAGTTTTTTTATCAATCGCGGTCCGTGGGTATTGACCAGTTTTATTGTTCAGGCCTGCTTGTGGTTTTATTGCACCGCGATGGCATTCGATCGAATCCGTAAGAAAGATATCACGGCCCATCGTGAGTGGATGTGGCGAAGCTTTGCACTTACCTTTGCTGCTATAACATTACGCATTTACATTTTCATAGCTTCTTATTTTGTAGACCTTAAAACCCCGACAGCCTATGCAACCATAGCGTGGCTAAGCTGGCTGCTTAATATTATTGTGATCGAGTTTTATCTTCAGGACTCAAGAGTTTCTGCAAAAAAGATTCACACGTTGTAATTCTTCAATAGCTCTGACACTCACAGGTGAGAATTACCGTATTCCACTAAAATCATCCTTTAAATAAAAATTCAATCTTTCTGTTATAAGGGCAAAACAATTTCAAACCGATTACGTCTCGACATGAGGTATATTCCGCCAACACCAAATCAATATCAATGAACCCTACTACCACTAAAGAAAAAATATTCAGCCGTTACGATGTTTTTGTTATCGCTGTCTTATCAATACTTCAATTTACCGTTATTCTCGATTTCATGGTGCTATCACCGTTGGGTGCTCAGCTCATGAAAGAACTTAGCATTACTACAGGGCAATTCAGTCTTGTTGTTTCTGCTTATGCTATCAGTGCTGGAATTTCCGGATTACTCGCTGCAGGCTTCGCAGATAAATTTGATCGCAAGAAACTATTATTATTCTTCTACACAGGTTTTGTTGCCGGCACTTTTCTTTGCGGCATAGCACCTGACTATCAATTCCTACTTATCGCCCGCATTGTAACGGGAATCTTCGGAGGTGTTATCGGTTCAATCAGTTTCGCTATCATCACCGATCTTTTCAGAATGGAAGTAAGAGGTCGTGTAATGGGTTTTGTTCAGATGGCTTTTGCTACTAGCCAGGTTATGGGTATTCCTGCAGGACTTTACCTTGCCAACAATTATGGCTGGCACTCTCCCTTCCTGATGATTGTTGGACTCAGCATTATTGTAGGTATCATTATCATACTCTATCTAAAACCAATCGACAAACATTTGAGCATTCAATCAGAAACTTCTGCGTTAGCTCACTTTGGCAATATTGTATCACAATCCAAATACCTGAAAGGATTTGCTGCAACAACATTGTTGGCAACCGGTGGATTTATGCTTATGCCATTTGGTAGTGCCTTCAGTGTACATAACCTGGGCATTGCACAAGAAAAATTACCGATGATCTATATGATAACAGGTGTGTTCTCCATGATCTCCGGACCGCTGATTGGAAAATTCAGTGATAAGCTGGGCAAGTACACCATGTTCGTTATAGGTACGGTACTCAGCATCGTGATGGTGATTATCTATTGCAACATGGGTATAACTCCCATCTGGCTCGTAATCGTACTAAACTCAATTATGTTCATGGGCATTATGGCTCGTATGATTTCATCTTCAGCCTTGATGACGGCTGTGCCTGAACCAAAAGATCGCGGTGCGTTTATGGGTATTAACTCTTCTGTTCAACAGATCTCAGGAGGCATTGCTTCAGGTATTGCAGGCTTGATCGTTGTTCAGCAAACAAAGGAGAGCCCGCTTGAACATTATGATACACTAGGCTATGTGGTTACAGTTTCAATGATCATAACCATGATCTTAATGTATTTCATCAATGAATTTGTAATTAAAAATCAGAAACCGGTTGAAGCTGTAAAGGCTGCAGCATAGGCAATCAAGCCGATTGGATACGGTAGATTTTCTCCATCGTATCCAATTGGTTTAATTGTTTCTTGATGTAATGTTCAATCAGGCTAACGCGTTGATGCAAGTCAAGCGTGATATCGCAGTGTGGTAATTGTAATTCATATCGAAAGCCTTGCCCGATAGAAGCAAGCTCCAGGTGGCATAAGCATTGGTCAAGCGCATCACGAAATTCGCTACGAACTTCTGATGTAGATTTTGAATGATATACAGTTTCTCCATTGGGTTTAAATTCCCTGAGAAGATTGTCTATATGTTCATCGGCACTCAACTCATCACTGTTTTCTGATTCAATTGTTTCATATTGCGGCATACCCTTTCCATGTACGGTGTTCATAATCGAAGCACTGAAATGCGTGACTTGTTCAAAGATATTGCGCACGTGGTGTGGCATACCCGGTGGTTTGTATTGATGAAATGCTTCATCTTTATCAAACCAGGCATCAAAAGCAGCAAACGCCCTGATGAGGTCTCTCTTGATTAAATGTGTTTTGTTTTCAATTGTCATTTTTATAGTAAGCTTAGGTTGTGGCAAAAAAAAAGCCCGGGTTAAAACCCGGGCTCTATATTGTTGTGTCTGATTTTCTATCATAGATTCACATCATTTTCCCGGGTAGTACAGTTCCATGCAAAACGCTTGTTTTGCAGAGCTGACGACATGGCGATAATGACTGTTGTTTTCATAACGATACAAATATATGAAAATATTGATATGGAGAAGTAGCGCGTTATGAATATTTATTTTGAGAATTTATTATATGTTATAACAAAGATATTTTGATCAATATATCAGATTATTCATCAATGTTTTACAAAGTATCATCATAGCGTTAGCTCTCATAATACATAACAAAAAAAGCTGTCGGTGATGACAGCTTTCTTATAATTCAATACAACCAAAATTAAAAACTTAACTTCTTTACTTTGGCACGCGTCTTTACTGCATCAATCATAACAGCATCTAAAGTCTCTTTATCTGTTGGCTTGGCTTGCGTTGCTATATATTCTTTTCTCTTTTCACTCAGCACTTGAATTTCAGACTGTATTGCTGCTCTCTCTTTTGCTTTTGTCTGCACGTACTCCTTGCGTTGTGTTTCATTCATTCCCTTCATGGCTTCAGGCAAGTAGGCTTCTTCTGTTTTTGTAATTACCTTCTCATCATCTTTTGCTGCATCTACCAGATCCCAGTTAGAATTAGAATATGCATGTGAACTCTTCGATACAGCCCGCTCAACTTTATTAGCGCTGCCATAACGTTCAGCATTTACATCCTGGTTCATTTGTAATGCTTTCTTGGAAGAACCAGATTTTCCATAATAAATATAAGTATCGTTGAGTTTATCATTGAGAGCAGATATCCTGTCATCATAAGGTGTTTGAATGTAAACTGTTTTACGATCCTGCTCAATACTCATGTACGTTCCGCCGGTAAGGTCGGCACCACGCTTCCACGATGTACTCACACCTTCATCAAAGCCACCGCAGAAAATAGTGTTAACAACAACATCTTTTTCTTTTGCTAACGCACACGCTGACTGATATGGAATCTCTCCTTGTGTGAAAGGTTCGTTACCGGCAATGAAAATCATTTTCAAATCAGCTTCTGAAGATGACCATGCCAGTTGAGCCAGTGAAACTTTAATAACCTGTCCACAATACTCCTCACCACCATTTGTCTTCAATGCAAAGAGCTTTTCTGATATAACATCAAGATCATTGGTAAGCGGACTCACCAGGCGAATGTATCCCTCAGAAGCAGGAAGTCTGTCGTTACCATATTCATATAGAGCAATCTGAATAGAAGGCCGTGCACCATCCTGGCATTTTGCAGAAGCCAGCTCATTCACAATTCTCCAGAGTTGCGATTTCGCCTGGTCGATAAGTCCATCCATACTATTGCTGGTATCTAATAACAGCGCAAGCATAATGCGTTGTTCATTTCCATCCACTGGTTTCTCCATTGCTGTTGAGGCTGAACGGGCTTCGCAACCTGTAATAAAAAGAATTAACAAAGTAAAAGCGAGCTTCTTATTTAAGATCTGGCTTTTGATTATCTGAGTATTCATCGTCGTATCGTTTGTGTAAATTTTACGAGAAAATAATAGAAGAAATATCCAGACTTAGTGAACACACCATGCCACAGTGTTAAACGATCACCAGACTTAGTGAAGCCTCATTTTCAGCAGAACGAGGCTTAAAATGGAAAATAATAAAGTGTTAACTTGGTGGGGAATGAATATTAAAACAACACAAATAATCTTTAGCAGCCTGCTGTCAATTTGCCTGGTGTTGCCTGTAGTGGCTCAAAAGGAAAGTTCCTATAAACGTTATAAATCCAGCTCACAGCGTAGTGTAAATGATGTGCTTAACGATGCCAGCGCTATTAAAGATGAGAACACCGCCGAGGCTTTGAACAAAGTTAAAGAAGCACTGGGACTGAGTATCGCTCAACAGGATGTTTATAGTGAAGGGAAATGTTATATCCTGCTTGGCGAGATTAACGAAGACATCACTGAATGGAAACTTGCTCTTGAAAATTTTTTACTGGCTAATCAAAAATTAAAGCCAACCTACTCCAACACGAAAGATTACCGCGAATCATTACGAGGTTTGGGAAATACTAGTCTGAAGCTTGAACGTTACACCGAAGCGTTACAGTATTTCCAGGAAGCACTGGCGCTAAAATCAAGCGCGACGGAACAAATGGAACGCAAGCTCGACATCTCTGAAGTGTATTACCAGATGGGCCGTTATGACGAAGCGTTAGCCATACTCGACGAGCGTCGTAAGATTTCCAAATCAGTAGATGAACCGCTGGAATCACGAATTCAAAATCAGAAAGCCAAGATTTACGCACGAACAAACAACGTGGA
>DATCRE010000020.1:0-2077 GCA_036569145.1 Cyclobacteriaceae bacterium | reverse complement strand
GTTAAAAGGAAAATCAAAAGAAGCAGCTATGCAGGATTATGTAAACCTGGTAGCCAACCTAAAGCAACAATACAGCTAAAGATTGAATCTCTTCTACCAACCCCTGTTATCCGAAGGCGTATCTTATCTCGACGCTGACGAATCCAAACATGCGGTAAGAGTTCTGCGCAAAAATGTCGGTGATGTAATCCGATTGATTGACGGCAAAGGTTTCTTTTATGATGCCTCCATCACCAAAGCCGACGCAGCGAAATGTCAGTTTACAATAACCTCACAGACAGCTGACGTAAAAAACAATTACTCCATTCACATTGCCATCTCTCCAACAAAAAATACAGACCGGATTGAATGGTTTGTTGAGAAGGCCGTAGAGATTGGTGTTGATAAAATAACATTGGTTGCCTGCCAAAAGTCAGAACGGGTTCACTTCAAAATGGACAGGCTTGAACGCGTTGCTGTTAGTGCCATGAAGCAATCATTAAAAGCTACGTTGCCACAGATCAGCGGCATAGATAAGCTTAACGATATTATCAAACGAAATACAGAGCAACAGAAATTCATTGCGTATGTAGATCAAACCAATCCCGATCATTTGAAAAACCTGATAACACCTGGCTCTTCATACCTGGTTCTCATTGGCCCTGAGGGAGATTTTTCAGAAGGAGAACTTGCTCTTGCGTTACAGAATAATTTTAAAAAAGTAAGCCTTGGAAAAAGCAGGCTTCGAACCGAAACGGCTGGTGTGGCTGCATGCCATATTCTTAATCTCTTCAACAGTTAATAGGAAAATCTTTAAAGATTGATTTTCTTTCTTAGAATTATTAATAGCTAAATAATGGCTCTGAATTATATCTGGGTTGCCTTCTTTTTAATTGCATTTGTTGTTGCACTTTTTAAACTGATCTTCTTTCAGGACACTGCAGTTTTCCCTGAGTTATTGCAATCAACTTTTACAATGGCCAAGACCGGTTTTGAAATCTCTATTTCATTAACGGGTGTGATGTCGCTCTGGCTTGGGCTTATGAAGATTGGTGAACGAGGTGGCATTGTCAAAATATTGTCAAGATTAGTAGGACCATTTTTTAGCAGATTGTTTCCTGAGATTCCAAGAGATCATCCTGCTACCGGATCAATCATCATGAACTTTAGTGCCAACATTCTTGGGCTCGATAACGCTGCAACACCACTCGGCCTCAAGGCTATGAAAGAGCTTCAGGAGCTTAACCCTGATAAGGAAACAGCCTCCAATGCTCAAATAATGTTCCTTGTGCTAAATACAAGTGGACTAACGGTAATACCATTGGCTATCATTGCAGATCGTGCCACAGTAGGTTCTCTAAACCCGACCAGCATTTTTATACCTACACTTATTGCTACGTTTTGTTCCACTATTGTGGGATTGATCTACTTAAGTTTCAAGCAAAAGATCAAATTGCTAGATCCGGCTTTGCTTGGTTATATCGGGGGTTTGATAGCCATTATTGGTGCTGCCGTAATGTACTTTGCAACACTAACAAACGAAGAGCTTCAACAACAGTCAACACTCATAACAAGCGTCATCATCATTACAGTTATCGTATCATTTCTTTTGCTTGGAGTGGTTAGAAAAATTCCATTGTTTGAAACATTTGTCGAAGGAGCAAAAGAAGGTTTCGAAACTTCTGTCAAGATCATTCCATTTCTCATTGCTATCCTTGTAGGTATTGGTGTGTTTCGCGCATCAGGTGCATTAACATTAATAACGGATGGCGTAAAGTTTACAACGGATTACCTGGGCTTTAATTCAGATTTTGTGGATGCCTTACCCGTTGCACTCTTAAAGCCTCTCACAGGTCAGGGCTCACGTGCCATGATGATTGAAATTTCCAAAACATTTGGTCCCGATTCATTCGCTGCAAACCTCAGTAGTATCTTCAGAGGTTGCGCAGAAACTACATTCTACATTCTGGCAGTATACTTCGGATCGGTTAGCGTTAGAAAAACCCGCTATGCACTTTCTGCAGGTCTCATTGCAGATGCTGCTGGTGTTATCGCAGCTATATTTGTTGGGTACTTATTCTTCCATTAAACAAACGTT
>DATCRE010000019.1:0-3924 GCA_036569145.1 Cyclobacteriaceae bacterium | reverse complement strand
ATCATACGAGGTTGGAGAAGAAGTAATTGAAACGTTTAACACCGTTTATGGTCATGATGCCGGACTGATGGTAAAACAACCTGATGCAAAAGCAAAGCTCGATCTCTGGAAGGCAAACAAACTACAGCTACTTGATTTTGGTGTTCCTGAATCTCAGATAGAGATAGCAGATTTATGTACCGTAAAAAATAATAATTTCTTTTTCTCTGCACGGAGAGGTGATGCCGGAAGATTTGCCGCCGGAATTCTGATAACAGAAAATTAATGAGCTTATTTCTTACGACATCACTTTGATGCGAATGAATTCTCTTTAATGATTCGATCTACGATCTGTGGAAGGACATCAAGTTTCAGTGAAATCTTTTTACACAACGACAGTTCTTTTTCATTGATCTCGCCATCAATTGTCATAATAGCAACCAGGTCACGGATTTGCTGAACACGGTCGTCGTAATTTTTAGGCGGATGAAATGTTATCGACTCCTGGTTATCCCGTACATGAATAATTTCCTCTTCTGTTAGTCCGATACGTTTTCCCAATTCAGTTAACAACTGCCATTCTTCATCATCAATCTGGCCATCGGCCATGGCTATCATGATCAGATTTTTTACGTATGATTTTCGAATGCCATCACGGTCTGACTGAAAAATGTTTAGAATATCCATAAGACTAAAGTTTAGCGTTAATCCGAATCGTCAAAAGAGATCCGAAACCTGATTAGTTAAGGTAGCTATTCAATTCCATGTTTAAATACGTAGTTATACTTAAATAACGTGTCTATTACGAAGCAGTATTCTGAGTTGATATACCCCTTCCAAGTTCATTATCGATCATCATAACAATATCCTGTTGCGACTCCGTGGAAAATATAAACTGATGAATCTTCAATAAATGATTCACATAAACATCAGCGTAAGCAGGTGTTAAATCAGATCTCCACAAACTATAACATCTGATAACATGATATTGCTGATCGCGCACATCAAAAATTATTATTGGCCCGATAAGATTCTCCATGTCATCAGTGCTATGTAAGAACACCGGAAAATCAAAGACATCCACTCCTTTCAGATCGGGAATCAGGTTTGCATCAAAGAATTCGTACTTATAAAATTTAAAATTCAGATTGTGTGCTGCCAGCAGTGCTTGTAAGGACATAAGCCTGGTCTTCATCATCTGCAATGGAACTTCATCCTGCGAGAATTTATTGATTGTCAACCATTGCCCTGATTTCAATTGAAAATATTGAAGCGCCTTTTTGCCCATCGACAATTTATAGTCAAATGCCGGGTAGCCCGGCGCAAAGTAACCTGGATAGAAATATTGCAGCTTCATCTTCCTGCAGTATTCCATCTTTGAATAAATAAGATATTTACCGAGGCTGTATTTCTTATAAGCGGGATCGTAAAAGGATGATATTCCGGCGGCACTTCTTTTGCCTATATCAAAATAGCCAATAGCGATCAGTTTATTATCATCATAAAGTTTAATCTCATGCGTGTTATAAATATCAGGCATGGCTGATTTTCCATAGAGCAATTGATGAAGCGACGCTGATGCATTGAAGGGAACACTTTGCTTGTATGTGGCATAGAGAGCTTCTTTCTCTTCTGTAACAGATGCTCTTCCGATCTCTATTCTGAAAGCCGCATTTTGTTTAACCAGCTTTAGATAGAGATTGTCATCTACATAGTCGTCGAGCAGCACCCGCAACCACACTGCGCTATATAACTGGTCTTTAAAGTTCAGGAAATTTGTTGTAAAGATACTTTGTCCCATCCGAAACCATCCTTGCTCAAGATAACCGTCAAGCTCCTGGGAGGTTAAGTGTTGCGGATAATGTATCTGAACTAACATAGTCTAAGTATGAAGCGCATGCGGTTATTACAGTAAAATAAAGCATTCACTACTTGAAACAACTCACTTAGTATAATTAACGGAGGTTTTCTTGTTAAATGCTTGCAAGCAACGTCCGATCAAATATAAGGTTTTGATGAACGCGTTCTTCACTAAGGGATTATTGTCTATGTAGAGGGGACTGCTTTTAACATGTAAACATCATGTATGCAGATGGTATCAATCTGATACTTTGAGAGAAAAAAATAATCCCGCACGAAAGAAATCTCGCGCGGGATTAATCAAAAAATTACTTTACGTGCTTGCTAACAATTTTAGCTAAGTCGAACATAGAGATTTGAGTTTTGCCTGCGAAAAGCACCTTAAGCTTAGCATCAGCATTGATCATTCTCTTGTTCTTCTTGTCTTGAAGACCATTTTTCTTAATGTAATCCCAGATCTTCTTGATGATCTCAGTTCTTGGAATTGCTTTTGCTCCAATTACATCAGCTAATGCTGCGCTTGGAGTAAGAGCTGCCATGAAAGCAGCGTTAGGCTTTCTGGCTGATTTTTTCTTTACTACTTTCTTAGCAGCTTTCTTAACTGCCTTCTTTGCTACTTTTTTAGCGGCCTTCTTAGCCACTTTTTTGGCTGCTTTTTTAGCTGCCTTCTTCGCTGTTTTTGCCATAGCGTTTTTTAATTTAAGTGTTAATAGTTTTTCGTTTAAGTGTTCAATATGAACGAGTCACCTTGAACTTCGGCTGTGAATATACATATCTCTCTGACAATTTTACAAACTATGTTAACACGTAAGAGACATTTACCAGAGGAGAAGTGATCAGAGGTGCATGTGAAAATGACTCATGATTCTCTCATTTTTCATAGGAGAAATGTATGTTTTTACTCATCATCATACCATCATCAACACACTATGCAGAATCTTCCTCTCTATAAACTCACAGTTGGATGATAAACATTTATGAAGCTGCACATTAAGCTTTGCTTTAACTACATGAAGACATACGATATGAGACAACAGAGCTTTGACATTCTCTTATATGAAAGCTCAATTTCTCCTATGAAAAACTTACTTTTCCATAGGGAAAATAAAGTAAAAATATTTTTTGTTCTCCAGGAAAATGAGGTGTCTTTAGTCGGTTTTTTCTGATTTCTCCTATGAGAAAAGAAAGTGAAGCGATCATTATTTTTGATTTTTCATAGGAGAAATGAGTCTTTATGTGCTCTCAATCTTACTTTAAAATAGAAATAATGGACTCTTTACCTATAGAAATCATGGGCACAAGACATCTCGGCCCGACTGCAGCAAGCACATTTACCTATGAGAAATCACCCTTCATCACGTTCGAAGCAGCTGATAAACATACTTTCATAAGAACTAATAGAGGCATTTCCCCTATGGAAATACAACTTCGACAAGACGACGCAACAAATTTTAGCAGGGAAACCTGCCAAAGTTCATCCGATGAAGAATGCTTTAGGCCACTCTTCTCATATTTCAACCTGGGAAAATGCAAATAAAATCTCCCTGCCGATCTGCAACGCCCTCTCTTTATACTTGGCCTTCTCCTGGAGAGTGCCATCAAAATCCTTGGGGTCATCGTATGTAAGAGCTATTCTTTTTATAGCCCCCAACACCATGGGACAATTCTCGTCAGCATGCGAGCATGTCATGATAGCAGCAAAGTCTTTGTTATAATTAAAAGGATCATCATATTTTTTAGAGAATGCCATTACGGGTTTGGCATCATCAGCAAACTGAACGTTGTAAAGTGGATTGTCACCCTCTTTCATTAACGTAATCTGAAAGCCGGCCTCCTGCATAGCCTTAACCGCTCTCGGGTTAAAAGCAGTCGCTTCAGTACCTCCTGAAAAACAATGAACATCTGGAATACCATAATAGTAAGCTGCAGCCTGGGCCCATAACTGCGAAAGATGACTTCTTCTTGAATTATGTGTACAGATGAAATTCAAATACACCGGCTGATTGGCTTTGACGTTACGTTGTATAAAGAGACTTAATTCCCGAAGTATCTCTTTTCGTTCGGACGGAATCTGATTAAACTCTT